>JADCDC010000054.1 GCA_020252385.1 Aestuariivirga sp. | reverse complement strand
CTCTGCGATGAGCCCGCGCAAGGCAGGCAGAAGTTCCTCCCCGAACCACGGGTTCCGTTTCAGCCAGCCGCTGTTCCGCCAGGAGGGGTGCGGCAGCGCGATCACGGCCGGGCGCAGGTCCAGTCCGGCCCGCCAGTTCCGGACGGCCCCGTCCACCGAGCCCTCGAAGGCCTTTCCCATGTGCCAGCGCATCGCATGGGCGCCAAGGCAGATCACGAGGTCGATCCGGGGCATCCCGGCCATGAGCCTGGCGCGCCAGGCGGGGGCGCATTCCGGCCGGGGCGGCAGGTCGCCGCCCGCGGAATCGAGACCCGGAAAGCAGAATCCCATCGGCAGGATGGCGAAGCAGCGGGGATCGTAGAATGTCGCCTCATCCACACCCAGCCATGTCCTGAACCGGTCGCCCGAAGGGTCGGTGAAGGGCCGGCCGGAGGCATGCACCCTCACCCCCGGGGCCTGCCCGGCAATCAGCACGCGCGCTTCGGGCCCCACCTGCAGCACCGGCCGGGGCGTATGCGGCAGGGGCTTTGCTGCCGCCGCGCAGATGCGGCAGGCGCCGATCTCGCGAAGCAGGTCCGGCAGACTCACGCGCTCACGCCTCCTTGTTGCTCACCCCTGCGGACTGGAAAGTCGCCATGCCATTGTGAAGATCCGCGGCGGCCTTCACGATGCCGGCCGCCATGGCCGCACCCGACCCCTCCCCCAGCCGCATGCCGAGGTCGAGGAGCGGCGCCATCTCCAGCCTGGCGAGAAGGCGGCGGTGTGCTGGTTCCGCCGAGAGATGGCCCGCCAGGCAATGGTCCAGCGCGTCCGGCCGCAAGGCCTTGAGCACGGCGGCGGCCGCCGTCGCCACATAGCCGTCGATGATCACCGGAATGCGCTGCAACCGGGCGGCCAGCACCGCCCCCGCCATGGCCGCAAGCTCCCGCCCGCCGAGCCGCCTGAGCACCTCCAGCGGGTCGTGGAGGTGGTCGCGATGACGCTCTACGGCACGGCGGACGGCGTCGGCCTTGCGGGCCAGGCCCGCTGCGTCGACCCCCGTGCCGGGGCCCACCCAATCCTCCGCCTCGCCGCCAAACAGCCCATGCGCGATTGCCGCCGCGACCGTGGTGTTGCCGATCCCCATCTCGCCGATGCAAAGGATATCGCATCCTTCCGTCGCTTCCATGCCATAGGCCATGGTCGCCGCGCACTCGGCCTCCTCGAGGGCGGCATCGACCGTAATGTCGCGCGTCGGCTTCTCGAGGGCGAGTTCGAACACCTTGAGGCCCAGGCCGAAGCTCTTGCAGATCTGGTTCACGGCCGCACCATCGTTCTGGAAATTGGCAACCATCTGCCGGGTCACCTCCTGCGGATAGGCGGCAACGCCCTGGGCGACGACACCATGGTTTCCGGCAAAGACCGCAACCACGATTCGCTCCGCCTTCGGCGGGTGATGAGCCTGCCAGGCACAAAGCCACTGGCTCAACGCTTCAAGCCGGCCCAGCGCGCCGGGCGGTTTCGTCAGCTGCGCCTCCCGCGCGCGCGCCTTCTCCACGGCCTCCGGATCGGGACCGGGAAGGTCCTTCAACAGATTCCGGATGTCGTCAAAGGGCAAACCCGTTGATACATTTGTCATTTCAGGCGAAGACTCCTATTTTCGCGGTCAATTCATCACAGGATTCGGGTCAACCACACAACATGAGCGACGCGTTTGAGCCTCGTAACGCGCATTGGGGCCGGTTCCGGCCCTTTGCGTCGTTCCTCGTCTCGCTGCGCTTCCTCACGCAATTGCCCGTCCCCTTCGTGCGCACGGTCGATCCGCCCCGCCTCAAGGACTCCATGGCGATGTTCCCGGTGGTGGGAGCACTCGTCGGCGTCATCACCGCGGGCGCACTCATCCTCGCCAACATGGCAGGGCTGCCAGACCTGTTCTGCGCCCTGTTCGCCCTCGGCGTGACCGCCATGGTGACCGGCGCCTTCCACGAGGATGGCCTCGCCGACGTCGCCGACGGCATCGGCGGTGGAACGACGCGCGAGGAACGGCTCGAGATCATGAAGGACAGCCGCATCGGCACCTATGGCACGCTGACCCTGTTGATCACCGTCATGGCCCGGGCCTCGCTCCTGACGGCCCTGCTCGATCTTCCGCCCGCCGCCATCGTGGCGCTGACGGCGGGGGCTGCGGCCTTCTCCCGCGCGCTGATGGTCGACCTCCTGTCCACCACGAGGCCCGCGCGGTCGAGCGGGCTTTCGGTTCTGGCAGGCCAGCCCACCCGCCGGACGGGCCTCATCGCCATTGCCATCGGCAGCCTGGCGGCGGGCTTGGCGGGCTACCACTACCTCTCGCTCACCGCGGCGGTCACCGCCCTGGCTGCGGCCGGCCTTGCCCTGGGCGCCGTCAGGGGCCTCGCCATGCGCAAGATCGGCGGGCAGACCGGAGACGTTTGCGGCGCGAGCCAGGTGGTCTCCGAAACCGCCATGCTGGCCGTTTATGCGGCGGCGGTATCGATTGTCTGACCGGGGCGTCCTTGCCGGGTTCGAGGTGAAGCGGTACAATCCTGG
>JADCDC010000539.1 GCA_020252385.1 Aestuariivirga sp. | reverse complement strand
GGTCTCCGTCGCCATGAGGAAGCGCGCCAGCGCGCCAAGCAGCACCTGCCGGTCTGTCTCCGGCGCCATCGCCGCGCTGAGGCCGGTGCGGAGCCCGAGCAGCGAGGCGATCGCCGTGGCGTCCTCCGCCGGGGCTTTTGCCATGAGTTGCCTCAGCGCATCGCGGCGCACGGCCGGGGATGCATCGGCCGCGGTGCCAAGCATGGCTTCCAGCAGTTCCACGACGGGCCGCAAGGGCACATGGGCGGAGAGCGCCCGGCAGGACAGCCGCAGGACACCGAGCCCGTCTTGCGCCGCCTGGTCGGCGAAGCCGGAGGCCAGCGTCGACTTGCCGATCCCCGCCTCGCCCGACAGCAGGACCAGCGACGGGTGGCCGGCCAGCGCGCGCTGCAGCGCCGCATCGAGCAGCTGCCGCTCGGCCTCATGGGCGCTCCGCGCCGCAGGAGCAGGGGGCTTCGGCCCCGCTGATGGTTCCGCGCGAACGATTGCGCGCCACACCGTCACCTTGTCCGCGAAGCCCTTCAGCGTGGCATCCGGCAGCGTCTGGAACGTGGCGGAAGGCGATGCGAGCGCGCGCGTCGCCTCGTCCACCACGACCGTTCCGGGTTCCGCCACGGCCTGCAGGCGGGCCGCGCGGTTTATCACCGGGCCCACCATCTGCGGTTCGCCGGAGCGCGTGCCATCGGGATAGCCGACGATGGCGCGGCCGCTGGCGACGCCGATCCTGGCTGCGATGCCGATCCTGCTTCCGTCGGAGAGCCGGTGCGAGACGGTCGAGAGGTCGCGCAGCAGGGCATGGGCGGTGCCGATCGCGCGGTCGGCGCTGGCCGCCTGGGTCGCGGGAAAGCCGAACAGCATGACCACGCCGTCGCCCTGCAGCGACGCGACGAAGCCGCCGAACTGCCGCGCGGCGCTGCGTGCTGCAGCATAATAGGACTGCAGGATGGTGCGCATCTCGTCCGGGTCGATCCGCGTCGCAAGCTCGGTGAAGCCGACGATGTCACTGAACAGCACGGTGAGCCGCCGTGACTCGGGCTCCGCCGCCGGCGCGGCTCCGCCCTGCGGGCTCTCTTCCTTCAGCCGGTCGAGGAGCTTTCTGCGCTGCCCGATCGTCAGGCCGAGTTCGCGCAGATCGTTCTCGCCCAGCGAGCGCAGGACGGACATGTCGACGTCTTCATCGGCGAAGCGCCCGGCCAGGTGAGCTAGTCCCAGCGATGCGAGGATGGCCTCGACTTCCGGATCCTTCAGCGGCAAAACAAGTCACTCCACGTTGACGGCAAGCAAGACACGAATAGGCCAGTCTTGTTCGGACGTCGCGGAATAGTTACCGGCTTCCGCTGGACAAGCCAAGCGGATGGAGGGAGAAATGGCGTGTCGGGCAGGGGCTTGACGGGCGTTTCCACTGGCCATGTTTATGCCTTGGTTACGGCTCACCTCAGAGCCCTGATGCAGTCAGGCGCGGAAACCATCCGGCGCCGGGCTGCGTATTGACACCGAATGAGACGCTTTGGGCACGGAGACATGACGATGAGCGGACAGACGATGAGCGTGCGGATCATGGCGGCGGCGGCCGGACTCGGCCTTCTCTGCCTCGCGCCCGCCGTGGCGCAGACGGCGCAGGAATCGTCCACCGTCAGCCAGCTGCCGCTCCAGGAGCTGCCCTCGGTGGCGGACCTCGCCGACCGGCTGCTTCCGGCGGTGGTCGAGATCACCATCGAGGCAGGGCAGGGCGGTTCTTCGGAAGCTGGCCCCGCAACCCCCGGCACGCCGCCCGGCGATGACGAGCAGAACCAGGCGACCCCCGAGGACCCCAACAATCCATTCAAGGATTTCTTCGAGGACTTCCTGCGCCGTGCCCCCGGCCAGCCGCAGCAGCGCATGACCTCCATGGGCTCGGGCTTCGTGGTCGATCCCTCGGGCATCATCGTCACCAACAACCATGTGGTCGAGGGTGCGGAATCCATCGAGGTCCGCTTCAGCGACGATACGGTGCTGAAGGCCGAACTTGTGGGCCGCGACCCCAAGACCGACCTCGCGGTGATCCGCGTGAAGCCCGAGAAGCCCTTGCCCGTCGTCTCGTTCGGCGACAGTGACAGGTTGCGGATCGGTGAATGGGTGATGGCCATCGGCAACCCCTTCGGGCTTGGCGGCTCCGTGTCGCTCGGCATCGTCTCGGCGCGCAACCGCGACATCAACGCCGGCCCCTATGACGACTTCATCCAGACCGACGCCGCCATCAACAAGGGCAATTCCGGCGGCCCGCTGTTCAACCTCAAGGGCGAGGTGATGGGCATCAACACGGCGATCTTCTCGCCGTCCGGCGGTTCCGTCGGCATCGGCTTCTCGGTGCCCGCCAACACCGCGAAGAACGTCATCGACCAGCTGATCCAGTTCGGCGAGACGCGGCGCGGATGGCTCGGCGTTAAGATCCAGTCGGTGACCGACGACATCGCGGAATCCCTGAACCTCGGAAAGGCCGGCGGCGCGCTGGTCGCCGACGTGACGCCGACGGGCCCGGCCGAAAAGGCGGGCATCCAGGCGGGCGACGTGGTGATCGAGTTCAACGGCCGTCCGGTCAACTCCATGCGCGACCTGCCGAAGATCGTGGCGGAGACGCCGATCGGCAGCAAGGTGCCGGTCAAGCTGCTGCGCAAGGGTCAGGAAGTCATGGTCACCGCCGAGGTGGGCCGCCTCGAGGACGGCGAGAAGCTCGCCGATGCCGGGACAGCCGGCGGCGATGCCGCAAAGCCGGCGCCCGCCGTCGTCACGGTGCTCGGCATGACGGTCTCCTCGATGACCGACGAGCTCCGCGCCCAGTTCACGATCGACAAGGACCTGAAGGGTGCTGTCGTCACCGAGGTCGCTGCCGATGGCCCCGCCGCCGACAAGCGGCTGGAGCCCGGCGATGTCATCACCGAGGCGGGTGAAAAGGAAGTGCTGGGGGCCGCCGACATCTCCGCCCGCATCGACGAGGCGAAGAAGGCCAACAAGAACTCGCTCCTCCTCCTCGTCGCCAAGGGCGGCAAGGCCAGCGAAATGCGCTTCATCGCACTGAAGATCAAGGAGTAGGGCCCGGACTCGCGGGGCCCCAGCACCCATTTTTCCGTCATGCCAGCGAAGGCTGGCATCCCGCTTTGGCCGCCTGAAGCTGGACCCCAGCCTTCGCTGGGGTGACGGCTTCAGGACGGCTGGGAAATGATGCGATAAGGCACCGTCCGCTCACTCCGCCGCGATCTTCGGCAGTCCTTCGAGCGAAGCGTCCAGCGCCGACTGGTCGTACATCTTGTCCTCGAGCTTGCCGGACTGGTAGTCCATGTAGGCCTGCATGTCGAAGTGGCCATGGCCGCAGAGGCCGAAGAGAATGACGGGCGAGGTGCCCGCTTCCTTGGCCTTGATCGCCGCGTTGATGGCGCCCCTGACCGCGTGGTTGGCTTCCGGTGCGGGCAGGATGCCTTCCGTCCTGGCGAACAGCACGCCGGCTTCGAAACAGGCGTTCTGGGTATAGGCCTCGGCCTCGATCAGCCCCAGTTCCTTCAGGTGCGAGACCATCGGCGCCATGCCGTGATAGCGCAGTCCACCGGCATGGAAGCCCGGCGGCATGAAGGTGGAGCCCAGCGTGTGCATCTTCACGAGCGGCGTCATGTGCGAGGTGTCGCCGAAGTCATAGGCATATTTGCCGCGCGTGAGCGAGGGGCAGGCGGCGGGCTCGGCCGCGATAACGCGCACCTTCTTGCCGCCCCGCAGCTGCTGGCCGATGAAGGGGAAAGTGAGGCCTGCGAAATTCGATCCGCCGCCGGTGCAGCCCACGATGATGTCGGGTGCGGCGCCCGCCTGCTCCATCTGCTCGATGGCCTCGATGCCGATCACCGTCTGGTGCAGCAGCACGTGGTTCAGCACGCTGCCGAGTGCATATTTCGTATCCGGATTGGTGGCGGCCACTTCGACCGCTTCCGAAATGGCAATGCCGAGGCTGCCGTTCGAGTCCGGATTGGCGGCGAGGATCTGGCGCCCGGCATTGGTCTCCAGCGAGGGGCTGGCCACGCAAGTGCCGCCATAGGCCTCCATCAGCGCCAGGCGATAGGGCTTCTGATTGTAGGAGATCTTCACCATATAGACCTTGACGTCGATGTCGAACAGCGCGCCCGCGAAGGACAGCGAGGAGCCCCACTGTCCGGCACCCGTCTCCGTCACGAGCTTCCGCACACCGGCTTCCTTGTTGTAGAAGGCCTGCGGCACGGCGGTGTTGGGCTTGTGGGAGCCCGCGGGGCTGACGCCCTCATATTTGTAATAGATCTTCGCCGTGGTCCCCAGCGCCTTCTCGAGGCCATAGGCGCGGTAGAGAGGCGTCGGCCGCCACATGCGGTAGATGTCACGCACCGGCTCGGGGATCGCCACCTCACGCTCGCCGCTCACCTCCTGCATGATGAGTTCCATGGGGAAGAGGGGGGCGAGGTCGTCCGGCCCCACCGGCTGCAGCGTGCCGGGGTGCAAGGGCGGCGGTGGCATGGCGGGAAGATCCGCCGCGATGTTGTACCAGCTCTTCGGAATCCTCTCCTCGCCCATGACGATCTTGCGGTTCTGTGCGGCCATGCTGCCCTCCTGACGTGATGGACCGATGGTCGCAAAAGACGGGGCCAGCCGCAAGGGCTCAGGCAGTGAATTGGGCCTTGGCATAGCCTTGCAGATAGAGCAGCGCCGTCAGGTCCCCGTGGTTGATGCGGATGAGGGAACCCTCCTGCACATGAGGCTTGGCGTGAAGCGCCACGCCCATACCGGCTTCCGACAGCATGGCGAGATCGTTCGCACCGTCGCCCACGGCCAGCGCATCGGCGGGATCGAGCCCGAGTTGTCCCGCGATGCGGCGCAAGGCATCGACCTTGGCCTGCTGGCCGAGGATGGGATAACCGACCTCGCCGGTGAGGATGCCATCGGCGATGATCAGCTCGTTCGCCTGATCCTCATCGAAGCCCAGCACGGCGGCGACGCGCGAGGTGAAGGGCGTGAAGCCGCCGGAGACGAGGGCTGTATGGGCGCCGTGGGCCTTCATGGTGGCGATCAGCGTTGGGCCGCCCGGCATGTAAGTAATCCGCTCACGGATGATGCGGTCAATGATCGACGCGTCAAGGCCCTTGAGCAGCTTCACGCGTTCTTTCAGGGCGCCTTCGAAGTCGAGTTCGCCCTTCATGGCGCGGAGCGTGATGTCCTTGATGCGGTCGCCCACGCCCGCCTCGACGCCCAGCTCGTCGATGCATTCCTGCTGGATCATGGTCGAATCCATGTCAGCGATTAGAAGCCGCTTGCGGCGGTTATGGATCGAGACCACGGCGGCATCGATGGGTAAGCGGCGGATGTCGACCATGAATTCCGGCAGCCGCTCGAAGTCCGGCACCTCGCAGGCATCGCCCTCGGCCAGCCAGTGCGGCGCTCCACCGCCCAGCTCGGCGAGCAGCCCCAGCACCTCAGGCCCGATTGCACGGGAGCCCGGGGCTGCTATGAGGACGAGAACGGACTCCATGATGACAACGGCCTTTCAGAAACGCGCGCTGCTTATTGCAGGCCCCACCGCCAGCGGCAAGTCCGCGCTGGCCCTCGAGCGGGCACAGGCGCAGGGCGGGGTGATCATCAATGCCGATGCGCTGCAGGTCTATGCGCCGCTGCGGATTCTCTCAGCGAGGCCAACGCCGGAGGAGGAGGGGATCGTGCCGCACCGGCTTTATGGGCATGTGGGCGCGGAACAGCCTTATTCCGTGGCAGCCTGGCTTGCCGAGGCGCGGCGCGAGATCGAAGCCGCATGGACGCAAGGCCTGCTTCCCATCGTGACGGGCGGCACCGGGCTCTATTTCGCGGCGCTGGAACGCGGGCTCGCCCCGGTGCCCGAGATTCCGGAGGAGGTCAGGAGCCGCTGGCGGAGTTTCACGGGCGATCTCCACGGCGAACTGCTGCGGCGCGATGCAGCGATGGCGGCGCGGCTGCTGCCGAGTGACCGGCAGAGGGTGACGCGGGCCCTTGAGGTCATCGACGCGACCGGCCGCTCGCTTCTCGACTGGCAGCGCGAGGGGCAGGAGGGCGCGACGCTCGAAGGTGTTGCGGTGGAGCGCATCTTCCTCGACGTGCCGCGCGCGGAGCTGCATGCGCGGGCGGAGTCCCGCTTCGACAGGATGATGGCCGAAGGTGCGCTGGAGGAGGCGAGGGCCGTCATGCATCTCGACCCGTCGCTGCCCATGATGAAGGCCATCGGCGTTCCGGAACTCGTGCGCCACCTCAAGGGCGAGATCAGCCGCGATGAGGCCGTGGCGCTGGCCAAGGCGGCGACCCGCCAGTTCATCAAGCGCCAGCTCACCTGGTGGCGCGGCCAGTTGAAGCATTGGGGCACCGGGACCCCTTGACGTGCCCCCTCCACCCACGTAAAAGCGCGCGCCATGAACAGCATTCTTGTAGTAGGTCCGCGCAACGCCGGGGAGGCATAAGCCTCCAGGAACTGGTGGTGTTGCGCGGAAATCAGGCTCCCTTGGGGGCCTTTTTTATTGCCTGAACGGGATTTGCGTGTTTGACGAAATGGGAAAGTCCAAGAGGTTTGAGATGGCCACGAATGAGATGACGGGTGCCGAAATCGTCCTGAAGGCGCTGACCGACCAGGGGGTCGAGCATGTCTTCGGCTACCCCGGCGGCGCGGTGCTGCCGATCTATGACGAGATCTTCCAGCAGGAGAAGGTCAAGCACATTCTCGTGCGCCATGAGCAGGGGGCGACCCATGCGGCGGAGGGCTATGCCCGCTCGACCGGCAAGTGCGGCGTCGTGCTCGTCACGTCGGGCCCCGGCGCCACCAATGCGGTGACGGGCTTGACCGACGCACTGATGGACTCGATCCCCATGGTCTGCATCACCGGCCAGGTTCCGACGCATCTCATCGGCAATGACGCCTTCCAGGAATGCGACACGGTGGGCATCACGCGCCCCTGCACCAAGCACAATTACCTGGTGAAGGACGTGAACGACCTGGCGCGCATCCTGCACGAGGCCTTCTATGTCGCGACCCATGGCCGCCCTGGGCCCGTCGTCGTCGACATCCCGAAGGACATCCAGTTCGCCAAGGGCCGTTACGTGGGCCCCAAGAACATCGAGCACAAGACCTACCGCCCCAAGGTGAAGCCGGACCAGAACGCGATCCGCGCCGCGGTCGAGCTCATCGCTTCGGCCAAGCGCCCAATCCTCTATACCGGCGGCGGCGTCATCAATTCGGGCCCCACGGCTTCGAAGCTGCTGCGTGACTTCGTGGAGATGACCAACATCCCCATCACCTCGACGCTGATGGGGCTTGGCGCCTATCCGGCGGCGGGCAAGAACTGGCTCGGCATGCTCGGCATGCACGGCATGTACGAGGCCAACATGGCCATGCATGATTGCGACGTGATGATCAACGTCGGCGCCCGCTTCGACGACCGCATCACGGGCAGGCTCAATGCCTTCTCGCCCAATTCGAAGAAGATCCACATCGACATCGACCCGTCGTCCATCAACAAGACGGTGCGCGTCGACATCCCCGTCGTGGCCGACGTCGCCCATGCGCTGGAGGACATGATCCGCGTCTGGAAGTCGAAATCGCTCTCGCTCGACAAGAAGGCGCTCGACGTGTGGTGGAAGCAGATCGACGGCTGGCGGGCGAAGGATTGCCTCAAGTACAAGAAGAACGCCGACGTCATCATGCCGCAATACGCGATCGAGCGGCTCTATGCGCTGACCAAGGACCTCGACACCTACATCACCACCGAAGTGGGCCAGCACCAGATGTGGGCGGCACAGTTCTACCGCTTCGAGGAGCCGAACCGCTGGATGACCTCCGGTGGCTTGGGCACCATGGGCTATGGCCTTCCCGCGGCGGTGGGCGTCCAGCAGGCGCACCCGAAGTCACTCGTCATCGACATCGCGGGCGACGCTTCGGTGCTGATGACGATGCAGGAGATGTCGACGGCGATCCAGTACCGGCTGCCGATCAAGATCTTCATCCTGAACAACCAGTACATGGGCATGGTCAGGCAGTGGCAGCAGCTCCTGCACGGCAACCGCCTGTCCGAGTCCTACACCGAGGCGCTTCCCGATTTCGTGAAGCTGGCGGAAGCCTATGGCTGCGTGGGCATCCGGGCAACGAAGCCCGCGGAACTCGACGACGCGATCAGGGAGATGATCAAGACGCCGCATCCGGTGCTGTTCGACTGCCGCGTGGCCAATCTCGCCAACTGCTTCCCGATGATCCCGTCGGGCAAGGCGCATAACGAGATGCTGCTGGGCGAGGATGTGGCGGATGAGGACGTTGGCTCGGTGATCGACGCCAAGGGCAAGATGCTGGTCTGAGGAACGAGGAACAACATGAACGCGCAACTTCAGCCTTCGGGCTCGGCCTATTTCCTCGACACCGCGAAGCCCGCGGTCGAGACTCACACGCTCGCCGTCATCGTCGACAACGAGCCGGGTGTGCTCGCCCGCGTCATCGGCCTGTTCTCAGGGCGTGGCTACAATATCGAGTCGCTCACGGTATCGGAGACGCAGCATGAAAAGCACGTCTCGCGCATCACCGTCGTGACGAGCGGCACGCCCTCCGTCATCGAGCAGATCAAGAACCAGCTGGGCCGCATGGTGCCGGTGCATTCAGTGGCGGACC
>JADCDC010000538.1 GCA_020252385.1 Aestuariivirga sp. | reverse complement strand
GCACGAACCTCCACCTCGAAATGACCAACCGCCCGCTGCGCAAGGAAGAATAGATCATGCATTACGGCTATGTGGGCCTCGGCAACCTCGGCGGCCACCTCGCGCATTCGCTGGTGAAGAAGGGCTATCAGGTCACCGTCTACGACCTCGATCCCAAGCTCGCCGAACGCCACCTGAAGGATGGCGCGCAGTGGGCCGCCTCGCCCGCGGAACTCGCATCGAAAGTGGACGCGGTGTTCACCTGCCTGCCCTCCCCCGCCGTGTCGGAGAAGGTGCTGACACAGATCCTCACCACGCTGAAGCCGGGGTCCACCTGGATCGAGAACTCCACCAACGGGCGCGACGAGATGATCCGCCTCTCCGGCATGGCGGAGGCCAAGGGTGTGAAGGTGCTGGAAGCCCCCGTCACCGGCGGCGTCCACCTGGCGGCGCGCGGCGAGATCACGGTGCTGGTGGGAGGCGACAAGGCGCTTTTCGAGCTGCACCGGCCCGCACTCGAAACCATCGGCCGCAAGATCTTCCACATGGGTCCCATCGGCTCGGCTGCCGTCATCAAGGTCATCACCAACATGCTGGCCTTCATCCACCTCGTGGCCGATGCCGAGGCGCTGATGCTGGCGAAGCGCGGCGGCCTCGACCTCGGCCAGGCCTGGCATGCGATCACCGCCTCCTCCGGCACCAGCTTCGTGCATGAGACGGAGGGCCAGCTCATCCTCAACGGCAGCTACGACATCGCCTTCACCATGGACCTGGCCTTGAAGGACCTAGGCTTTGCCATGGGCTTCGGGAAGGAATTCGGCGTGCCCCTGGACCTCGCCTCCATGACCCAGCAGACCTTCATGAAGGGCAAGGCGGCCTATGGCGGCTCGGCGCAGTCCACCCAGATCGCGAAGCTCCTGGAAGACGTGCTCAACACCGACCTCCGCGCCCCGGGCTTCCCCGCACGGCTGGAATAGGCCTCCGCCCATCACGAAAAGGGGCGGACCCCGCGATGGGACCCGCCCCCTTCAAGTCGGACGCCTGCGCGGCGCTCAGTCTTCCGAGATCAGCTTGTGGACGATGGCGCCGATGACGCCGCCGATGACCGGGGCCACCCAGAACAGCCAGAGCTGCTGCAGCGCCCAGGGTTCGGCGAAGAGAGCGACCGCTGTCGAGCGCGCCGGGTTGACCGAGGTGTTGGTCACCGGAATCGATATCAGGTGGATCAGCGTCAGCGCCAGGCCGATGGCCAGCGGCGCGAAGCCGGCGGGCGCGTTCTTGTGGGTGACGCCGAGGATCACGACGAGGAACATCGCGGTCAGCACCACTTCCGTGATCAGCGCGGACATCATGCTGAACTTGCCCGGCGAATGCTCGCCGAAGCCGTTCGAGGCGAAGCCACCGACACCGGCGAAATCCGCCTTGCCGCTGACGATCAGGTAGAGCACCACGGCCGCCACGATGCCGCCCAGCACCTGGGCCACGATATAGCCCGGCACAGTGCCCCAGGAGATGCGGCCGGCGGTGGCCAGCCCGACGGTGACCGCCGGGTTGAAATGCGCGCCCGAGACGTGGCCCACGGCATAGGCCATGGTCAACACGGTCAGGCCGAAGGCCAGCGACACGCCGGCGAAACCGATTCCAAGCTCCGGAAAGGCCGCCGCCAGCACGGCGGAGCCGCAGCCGCCCAGAACCAGCCAGAAGGTGCCGAAGAATTCGGCAAGCAGTTTCTTCATGTTCTTCCCCCAAAGGATTCAGCCCCCCGGGAATCGGGGCGCCGTTGAATGCGCCCGTCGTTTACAACGTGGCCCACCGGGCAATTGTACGATAACAAACAATTAACCGCCAGTTCCCGTGACGCGAATTGACTTTCCCCACGGGAATCCCTATGTGCCACGATAATCCTAGCGCCCTGGGCTTGATGGCGAAGTCGCCCGGCGCTCCTTTCCCGAAGATGAACAAGATCGCCAGATTGGTTTTTACCTCCACATGAATTTCTCCGAGCTCGGGCTGAGCCCCAGAACCCTCGAGGCGGTCACCGCCGCCGGATATACCACCCCCACGCCCATTCAGGCCGGGGCCATCCCCCCCGCCCTGCAGCGCCGCGACGTGATGGGCCTCGCCCAGACGGGCTCCGGCAAGACGGCGGCCTTCGTGCTGCCCATGCTCTCGCTCCTCGAAAAGGGCCGCGCCCGCGCCAGGATGCCGCGCACCCTGATCCTCGAGCCCACCCGCGAACTGGCCGACCAGGTGCGCGAGGCCTTCGAGACGCTGGGCCAGAAGCACAATCTCTCGGTGGCCCTCCTGATCGGTGGTGTGGCCTTCGAGCCGCAGGCCCTAAAGATCGACCGCGGTGCCGACGTCGTCATCGCCACGCCGGGCCGCCTGCTTGATCATTTCGAGCGCGGCAAGCTTCTCCTGACCGGCATCGACATGCTGGTGATCGACGAGGCGGACCGCATGCTCGACATGGGCTTCATCCCGGACATTGAGCGCATCTGCAAGCTCCTGCCCTTCACCCGGCAGACCATGTTCTTCTCCGCCACCATGCCGCCGGAGATCCAGCGCCTCACCACCGCCTTCCTGCACAATCCCGTCCGCGTGGAGGTCTCGCGCCCCTCCTCCACCGCCGAGACCATCACCCAGATGCTGGTCAAGGTCCCGCATGAGGCGAAGGCCAAGCGCGAGGCGCTGCGCCAGCTGCTCCGTACCCAGACGAATGTCAGGAACGGCATCATCTTCGCCAACCGCAAGACCACCGTGGCGCTGCTCGAGAAGTCGCTCTCCGTCCACGGCTTCAGCGTCGGCGCGCTTCATGGCGACATGGACCAGTCGGCCCGCCTCAAGACGCTGCAGGCCTTCCGCAACAACGAGATCACCTATCTGATCGCGTCGGACGTCGCGGCCCGTGGCCTCGACATTCCGGATGTCTCCCACGTCTTCAACTTCGATGTGCCCACCCATGCGGAGGATTACGTCCACCGCATCGGCCGCACCGGCCGCGCGGGCCGCGAGGGCCAGGCCTTCACCATGCTGTCCAAGGAAGAGGGCAAGTACTGGAAGGGCATCGAGGCGCTGATCAAGAAAGAGATCCCCTATTTCGAGCTGAGTGCTGAGGCCGAAGCCGCCATCGAGACCCGCGGCGCCGAGCCGGACCGCCCCCGCCGCGAAACCCGCGAAGGCCGCGAACGCGGCGGCGAGCGCCGTGGCCGCGAGCGTGACCGTGACCGCCGCCCGCG
>JADCDC010000537.1 GCA_020252385.1 Aestuariivirga sp. | reverse complement strand
TCGTCTCAAGACGCGGAAGAGTAGGTCGCTGCCAGGCCTGCAAAGAACAGAGAAAACAAACCCTTCATCTACGATAACAATACACTCAAAACCCCGCCCAGGCAGAAATGCCAAAGCGGGGTTTTGTGCGTCCGCAGGGGGGGTCAGGTCGCCTGGTCCCGAAGCCGCGCGGCGATCAGCGTGGTGATCTCGAACATCATCACCATCGCCATCTGCGCCGTGATCTGGTTGGGGTTGTCCTTGGTGGGCATCAGGCAGACGACGTCGCCGCCGATGATGTCGAGCCCCTTCAGGCCCTGCAGCAGGCGCGTCGCCTCGCGGATGGTGAAGCCCGAGAAGCCCGGCTCGATGTTGGAGACGCCCGGCGCCACGGACGGGTCCAGGCAGTCGAGGTCGAAGGTGATGTAGGCCGGAGCACCGCCCACGCGCGCGCGGATCAGGTCGACCGTGCGGGCAATGCCCATATCCTCGAACTCCTGCATGGTGACGACCTGGTAGCCGAGCTCGCGGCTCGAGCCGCCCACGCCTCCCTTGTGGATTGCGCCCGACGGATGGCCGCGCATGCCGAGCTGCACGCTCTTCGCCGGATCGACCGCGTCCTCCTTCGCGGTATAGGCGGCCCAATGCGCGGCCGAGCGCTTCGCGCCCAGCCAGTGGGGCATGTTGTCGTAGGAATCGGTGTGGGCATCGAAGTGGATGAGCGCGCAAGGGCCGCCGCCCGACAGCCTGCGCCCCGGCCCGGCCAGTGCCTTGAGGATGGGCCCGGTGATCGAATGATCGCCGCCCATCGACACCGGCCGCGTACCGGCTGCGTCGAGGCGGCGGTAGAAGGCCTCGATGTCGCGCACGCAAGCCTCATTGTTCATGGCCTCCGGCAGCGGCACGTCGCCAAGGTCGTTGATGCGGGCAACGTCCCAGGGCGCAAAGCCGTGGACGAAGTGGCTGCGGCGGTAGAAGCCCGAGACATGGCGCACGGCGCGAGGCCCCAGATGCTGGTCACGCTCGGTCGAGCCGTTGCCGGAACTGTGCGGCACGCCGACAATCGCGATGTCCGCCTGTTCCGGATCCTCGTTCCACGGGCAGCGGAAGAAGGTGGGAATTCCCCACCAGTACCAGCTTTGCGAGCTCCTGCGCGCTGCCTCCAGATCATCGCTCATGCGCCATGTCCCTTTCGCCAGAAGATGAGGATCAGGCCAAGAGACGCCAAAAGCCCGATGGCCACAAGGCCGAAGGCGAAGGGCGTGCCCAGCCGTGCCGCCACCATGCCGAAGGCCAGGGGCGCCAGGATGCGCGGCAGCGCGGTGAGCAGCGAGACGAAGCTCAACGCGCCCGCGCGGTTCTCCGGCACCAGCCGCGCCGACATGGCGAAGATCGCCGGGATCAGCAGCGCCAGCCCGAAGCCCACGGAGGCGAAGGCGGCGACACTCACCACGAAGGAATTGGACAGCCCCAGCGCCAGGAAGCCGCAGATCGACACGACGAGCGAGCCGATCATGAGCGGCATCTCGCCCAGATGCGAGCGCAGGACGTCGCCCGGAAAGCGCACCGCGGCATTGCACAGCCCGAAGAAGGCCGCACCCACACCCGCAATCGCGGCGAGTGCTGGCGCCATGTCGTCGAGAAGCTTGGCGGACCACAGCAGGGCCGCCGTCTCCGCCGCGATGATGAGGCCGCCGGCGATCCCCAGCAGCGTCAGCGGCAGCTTGTGGGGCAGGCCCGCGAGGCGTGCCGACTTGCCCTCGCTCAGCGGGCGCGCCGGCAGCGCGCGGTAGGCCATCACCCAGGCCAGCGCGAACAGCGCCGCGGTGACGCCGCCCACCGCCGCGGTGCCCACCGCGTTCGACAGCAGGCTTGCCGTAATCGACATGACCGCGACGCCTGCCGACACCGCGCCATGGAAGGCCATGAACACCGGCCGCCGCAGATCATGCTCCAGCGCCACCGCCTCGGCGTTCATGAACAGGTCGGTGAGGCCAAAGCAGATGCCCATCAGCGGAATGGCGATGAAGAACCAGGCCGGCGACTGCGCCGTGAGATAGGCGAACAGCGCCACGGCAAAGGCCGGAATCACCCACAGCAGCACCGCGCGGCCCGTGGCGCGCCTTGCGATGCGCCCGCCGAGCGACATGGCGGCAACGGTGAGCAGTGTCGAGAGGGTGAGGCCGGTTCCGAATGATTCGGCGTCGAGCCCGGCATTGCGCATCACCGAGGGCACGGAGCCCGCGAGCGCGCCGATCGCCGCGCCGAAGGCGGCGAAGACGGCGGTTATGGCGGCGCGCTGGGAGGAGAGTGCGGCAGGGTCCGGCATTGGGGGGAGAGTAGAAGCGCAGGCACGCCGGCGCAATTCAACGTTGCTTCGTTTCCCACATGGCGCCGATGCGTTTGCGAAAGGCCTCGGGCTTGAGGCGGAACAGCCGCTCGGCGGAGGCTTCAGCGCGCGCCAGCAGCTGGGCGCGGTGCTTTGCCATGCTGCGGGCGGCGGGCTCCGGCAGCGGGCGGCCGGCGGCGGCTCCGAGCTGGCTGAGCTCGTCGAGGTCGTTCAGGTCTCCCAGCGCCCCGCGCAGCCGTTCGAGCGCCGCGAGGCGGCTGTCCGTGCGGCGCAGGTGATCGCGCAGCAGGTCGAGGTGGTGGAGATGATGGATGACGTGCTTGCGCGCCGTGTGGAGTGCCTCGGCATCGCCCGTCTCGAAGCCATGCCGCAGCCGCTTGCGGGCCCTGCGGTAGGTCTTGAGAAAGGCCGCCGCCACCGCGGGCGAGGGCCCGCGGGGCAGGCGCGGGGCGGCAAGGACACTCAAGGCCTCCGCAATCGCCGCACGCGCCGGCGCCAGCCCGCCGCCCGCCTCGCTCTCCGCCGCATGGGCCTCCGCCAGCGACTGCCAGGCCGCGCGGCCCTTGTACCCGCCGCCGAGCCGGCCCGCAGCCGCGACCAGCGCCTCGGCGCGGCGCTGCCCCGCCAGGGCATCGGCGGCATTCCCGAGGCTGGTGTTGGCGGCGGCGAACCGCTCCTCGCCCAGGGTTTCCTTGAGGAGCCGCAGCAGGCTCCGCACCCGCTTGATCCGGCGCCTTGCGCCGTGCACGCTCTCGCCCGGCTTCGCGGCCTTCAGGGCGGCGGCCAGCCCGCGCAACTCGGCACGGCCCGCGGCGGAGAGGCTGGCCGGAGAGGGCGCTTGCGGCGTCCGTTGCATGATGGACTTGTCTTCTTCCCGTTGATCTTGCCCGAGCGAGACTGCGAAGTTCCATTGTCACAATCAACCGCTCCGGCGCTTTCGCCGGCGGGCGAAAAGAATTTGAAATGAAGGGGTTCACAAACCCGGTCCGGGTTGCTACATGAGCAACGCGCTTCGACGCGGGATGGAGCAGCCCGGTAGCTCGTCAGGCTCATAACCTGAAGGTCGTCAGTTCAAATCTGGCTC
>JADCDC010000536.1 GCA_020252385.1 Aestuariivirga sp. | reverse complement strand
GCGTTGAAGGGCTGAAGCATATCGGCAGAAAGCCTTCGCATGATGACCACGTCAAGTTCCGTGGTTTGCACGAACGGCAGCTTCGGCACCAGCTTACTGGCTCACCCGACCACTGGTCTGGAACTCCGCACCCCCCGCTTCAAGTGCGCTGATCCTTGGTCAGACTGATCGCCTGACGCCATCAACCCGTAAAGGGTCGGCTATGCGAGCATGCCGCCGCTTCGGCCGCGCCTACGCGGTGATTGCAGCGCTCAGTCCGACACTTCGGGCGCCTGTCAGCGGGGGATGGTCCTCCGCTCGGAACAGGAGCCGGACCGATGTCCCTCAACGACGCTTATGCCTTCGCAAACAGCCTCGCTGGCACCCTGATGGTCGCCATCATCATCTTCCGAGCGGGCGACGGCACGCTGTCTGTCACTCCCTGCAACGAGTTCGACGGCGATGCCGAGATCGTGGCCGAAATTGATCCGTTCGACGTCTGACGTCTGGCGGAACAGCTTCGCGGGCGGAGATCGCTTCGATTTCCGCTCCCGAAGCGCGTCAAATTTGGCTATACTCCGCTTCGCGCCTTGGTGGTGGTGGATGGCGCACCCGTCAGACCTATTCTCACGGAGGCCACCACCATGATCGTCTTCGCCATTCTCGGTTCGCTTGCCGCCATCGGTGTGCTTTGTTGGTTGCTGTTCACGCTCGCCGTCTTTGCGCTTCCAGCCTTCATCGGCGTCAGCGCGGGCATTTGGGCGCATGAGACCGGCGCTGGCCTGGTCGGCGCCATCGTCATCGGCGCCGCTGCCGCCGGAATGGCACTCGGCGTCGGCCAGCTTCTGCTCGCCATCCTGCGGCCGGCCTGGCTGAAGATCTTCGTCGCCATGGCTTTCGTCGCACCTGCGGCCATCGCGGGCTTTCACGCGACACATGGCATCGTGAAGCACACCATGCCCTCGGAAACCTGGCAGCTCGTGTTCTCGGTCGTCGGGGCAATCGCCGTTGCAGTCACGGCCTTCATCCGCGTGACGTCACTGACCCCGCCCGGATCGACCAGCCGAAGCATTGCCAATGCCTGAATGCCGAACTGAACACGGAGCCGGACCAGAAGGCGGTGATGCACCGCGCGTCAACCGTCGATCTGACGTGGAATCGGGCGAAAAGGCGCGAACGGCAGCGCGCAACCTGTCACCCCGCCGGGCTCGCTGATCTTCTGATCCAAGCCTGCTCATCCGGCAACGAGCCAAGCGCAGGTGGACGGGCGGCACTGGCCAGGCGCCCCTCATCAGCAAGACGCGGCGTGCCAGCTGAGCGCTCAGAAAGTCGATCACGTGAACCGCGCATGCCACCTTGGCCGATGCCCTTCGGCGCCACGTCATCCCCTCTGGATCTAGCCAGATCGATCGCACCCAAGCGGCCTCTTCAATGGCCTGATCTGGCCGAAGACCGGCTAACGCCTCGCTCGCCTATGGCGCAACAGCGGCGTCACAACTTTCTTCCCCTGCCGGCTGCGCCGTCATTCCTCGCGCGACAAGAAAGTTCCTCCTTTGCTGTCAGGCCCCAAGCCTACCCCAGCAAACTGGGGACCCCAGGCAGGGGTGCGCCGTCGATCGTCTCCGGCCCGTCGATCGCCATCGAGGCCGCAATGGTGCGGGCTCGAGACTTCAGATCGAGGAGAACTGACATGGCGACCATCGGCACCTTCAAGAAGACCGGCACGAACGAGTTCACCGGCGAAATCGTCACCCTGAGCGTTCAGGCCAAGAACGTCCGCATCGTCCCCGAGACCCGGGCCACCGGCGAGAACGCCCCCAGCCACCGCGTCCTGGTCGGTCGCGCCGAGATCGGCGCCGCCTGGTCCAAGCGCTCCAACGAGGGCCGCGACTATCTTGGCCTCAAGCTGGACGACCCGAGCTTCAACGCCCCGATCTACGCCAACCTGTTCGACGACGAGGACGGTGAAGCTTTCAGCCTCATCTGGTCCCGGCCCAGCCGCCGCAACGGCGACTGAGGCTCTAGCGACGCCCCGTCCGGTCGATCCGGACGGGGTCTTCGTCTGCCAAAGCATCCGAATCAGCTTGCGGCCTGAACTACTCGAACGACCGCTATAGACGCTCTTCAGTCTGGCCCGAGAAGCCAAGAACGACTATTATAGCCGTAGTTCTGGCGTGCGCTGAGGTCCGAGTGGAGGTGATCATGCATGATCACCGCCCGACTGTCGCGGGCCGCACGCGCGCTGCTGGGTTGGACACAGGAGACGCTCGCTGACGAAGCCCGTGTATCACTGACCGCGCTCAAGCGCCTCGAGTCGGAAAGCGACTTGAAGGTCTACGAGAGCACGCGCGATCAGGTGCGCCGGGCATTCGAAGCGCATGGCATCGTCCTTCTGCAGTCCGACCAAGGTGAAGGGGTGATGCTCGTCCATGGCCGAAAAGCCGCCAGCGACATGCGGAAGAGAAGCTAGCGCCGTTCCACGACGGCCAACTCGCGTTGCGGGCCAACAGCCATACCAGTTGCCGTCGAAGTCGGGCTTGGTTAACGCCATGCCGACACGCAGGGGCTCTGTGATTCCGGGTGGGGCGTCGTGACAAAGGCAGAATTCCTCGAACGACCGCCCGAGAGCGCGTCGGTCACCGACTATGATCGCGAGCACATGACGCTCTACCTCCGTCTCCTCGATGCCGCGTCGGACGGCGCGGCATGGGAAGAAGCCGTGTCGATCCTGTTCGGCATCGACCCGACCGCCGAGCCGGAGCGCCCGCGCCGCGTCCACGACAGCCATCTCGCCCGCGCCAAGTGGATGAGCCAACACGGCTACCGCGAGCTCGCACACGAGCACCCGCGCCAGTAATGCGGGGGTGATGCCGCGCTGGCATCGCCCGTTTCCGATTCTCCGGCTTCCGCTAGCGCTCGCGTGGCGGAATCCTGCCCAGCGAAGCTGCTGCAGGTTTGCTGGCGGAGGATGCATGACCCCCGACATCTCGCATTGGCGATCATCCGAGCGCTACGAATACGTCGAAGACCTCGTCTCGCCTGAACTCGCCTGGGAATGGCTGCGCCGGAACGAAGACTATCAGCGCGACTTCGAGGCCGCTCAGGTGGAACCGAACGCCGACACCGCAGCCACCGAGGCGACGAGGTCTCGATGGGGGCTACGATTTCCTGTTGTCGCCTGCCCTCGACGCCAAAGAGGCCGCGCCCATCTGGGCGCCCACCTCGAACACTGGCGTCGTGATGCTGACCGCGCAGCCGGCCATCCTACCGAAGGACGCCACGCCATTCGTCATTGACGCGGAGGCAGCCGGTCAGTCAGACGCGCAAGGCTTCCACTTCCTTCACAACCTCAAAAACGGCGAACCGCTTCAGATCCTGCGCCTCGCCGGCATGAGCGCAGACGAAGGCGCGGCGGCCGTCATCCCGCTCAGCCCCGACGGGTTCGATCGGCTCGAGGCCGTCGCCCGCCTCCTGAGTTCGCTCCATGGCCGCTCGATCCCTGCCGACACGCGGCTAACGAGGCAGCAGCGTCACCGTGCGCGACGGATGTTGCAGGCCGTGGACGGGCGTCTCAGCGGTGCCAGCTACCGCGACATCGCCGCGACCCTATTCGGCAAGCGCGACCTTGCCGATGAACCCTGGAAAACATCCTCGCGCCGGTTCGCCACCATGGAACTTGTGCGCGGCGGCCTCGCCATGATCGCTGGCGGCTATCGACGCCTGCTGAGTCATCGCCGTCGACGCTAGCATGCTTGGTGTGGGGATTTGCTCCCGCCAGCTTCCCACTCCCTCCGCAACTTCGCGCTCCGCCAGGGTAGCCGCCAACCGCCGCTGTCCCCCTGCGGCTCTCGCGCAACCTCGGAGGCCCGATCATGTCACCCAATGGCAGCGGCGTGCCGCAACGCTTTCTCCGCACGCCCGAAGCGGCCCGCTTCCTCGGTCTCTCGGATCGCACGCTTGAGAAGCACCGGACCTACGGCACCGGTCCCGCCTATCGAAAGCTCGGCGGGCGCGTCGTCTACGCGCTCGAAGACCTAAAGGCCTGGGCCGACCGCGGCTTCGTCACCTCGACATCCGATCCGCGCGACAGTGTCCTTCCCGCCAAGCGCCATGCCGCCGTCACGCCTGCCTTCGGCGGCGGCCAAGCCCGCTGAGGCGTCCGACATGTCGCCGCGGCAGCGCCGCCTCTCCTCAAGCGAACGATCACGGCTCGATCCGTTCGTTGTCGCCACCGGTGACGCCAGCCCGCGCGATCAGCGCGATCTGATGGAGCGGCCCTTCTTCTCGCTCGCCAAAGCCAAGCGCACCGCGCCGATCCTCTACGAAGCCGGCAACGTGCGCGTCGAAGTCTTCGCGGTCCCCGAGCATGGCATGGCGACCATCTGGGACGCGGATATCCTGATCTGGGCCGCGAGCCAGATCGTCGAAGCCGCAAACCTCGGGTTCCAGACCTCACGCTTCCTGCGCTTCACCCCGTATCAGCTCCTGACCGCCATCGGACGCCAGACCGGATCACGCGATTACCGGCTGCTCAAGGGCGCGTTGGCGCGCCTTCAATCGACCGTCATCCACACCACGATCCGCAACGGCGAGCATTGGCGGCGCCAACAATTCTCCTGGATCAACGAGTGGGGGGAATGCACGACGCGTGACGGCCGCGTGGAGGGCATGGAGTTTGTCCTGCCCGACTGGCTCTATCGCGGTGTCATCGACCGCTCGCTCGTCCTGGCCATCGATCCCGCCTATTTCCGGCTGACCGGCGGCATCGAGCGCTGGCTCTATCGGGTCGCCCGCAAACATGCCGGCCGTCAGCCTGCGGGCTGGACCTTCGAAATCGCGCACCTTCACGCCAAATCGGGCAGCCTGGCGCGTGTTTCCGACTTCGCCATCGACATCCGCCGCATCGTCGCCCGCCAGCCGCTGCCCGGCTATCGCTTGGCTCTGGAGCGTGCGGGTCGTCAGGAACGCCTGCACATCCGACCCATCAACTTGTCCACAGGGCCTGTGGATGGCGTTGTGGATGCGATCGGGACTTCGGGCGCAAATGGTATCGGGCTTTCGGGCGCAGCCGTATCGGGACTTCGGGCGCGCGGATCGCAACTAACCCTCTGGCCTGAAACGGCAATTCCGAGCCTTAACTTAGAGTCTAACAAAGATTCTAACTTCTTGTTGGAGCGGGGCGACGGTGGAAAACCACCCCGCGGCCGACGGAGCGCGCGGTCATGATCGTCGCGTTGCTCAACCAGAAAGGCGGCGTCGGCAAGACGACACTCGCGCTCCATCTCGCCGACGAATGGGCCAGACGCGACCAGCGCGTCATGCTCATCGACGCCGATCCGCAGGGTTCCGCACTCGACTGGTCCGAAGCTCGTGCCCGTGAAGGCCTGCCCCGCCGGTTCGCCGTCATCGGACTGGCGCGCGACACCTTGCACCGCGAAGCGCCCGAACTGGCGCGCGGCGCCGATCATGTGGTGATCGATGGTCCCCCGCGG
>JADCDC010000535.1 GCA_020252385.1 Aestuariivirga sp. | reverse complement strand
CGTGGTTCAGGTCGCCGGGCGCCAGCGCCGCGAGCTTCGCCGCAAGCCGGGAGGCGGGTGCGTTGGTGACGTCGACGAAGGTGGTGGTGTAGCAGAGCTGCAGCGCCTGCTCCGCCATGGCTTCGGCAATCTCGCGCCGGCCATAGCCCGCGTTGACGCACCACATGCCGCCGATCCCGTCGAAATAGCGCCGGCCGTTGGCGTCCGTCACATAGCAGCCCTCGCCCTCGACCAGCACGAGCGAGCCGTCCTTCCGGAAGCTGTCGAAATGCGTGTAGGGATGCAGGACATGGTCATGGTCCTGCTGCCAGAGTTCCTGGGCGTTGAAGCGGTTGTGAGCCTGATGCAACACGGGTTGGGTCTCCCTCCTGGTAAACATTGGGCGACCAATCAATACCACGGAGAGAGCGGGGCTTCCAGCGCAGGGCGCCGCAGCGTCAAACCAGCAATTCGCGCCTTGCGGTGATGTGTGACTCGACGGCGGCGAGGACCCGGTCGCAATCTTCATCCGTGACCATGAGCGAGAGCGCCATGAAGCCGCGTTCGGCGATGTAGACGCCCTGCTCCAGGAGATCGAGGAAGAGGAGCTGCCGCAGGCGCTTGTCGGTGGCCTCGATGTCATTGGGCGAGGCGATGTCGCCGGAGGTGGGATGGATGGCGATCATCGAGCCCTGCCCCATCGCCTTCATCCTCACCTGGTAGCGCATGAAGAGATCGTTCAGGCGGTCGCGCAGCCGGTCGCCCCGGGCGTTGAGCGCGATGCAGGCTTCGGGCGTGTAGACCTCCGTCATGGCGACGGCGCCGACCGTCATGGTGAGGGTGTTGTTGTTGAAGGTGCCGGCATGGGGCAGTGCGTTGGGCCGCGTCGGGTCGAACAGTTCCATGATGGCGCGGCTGCCGCCGAAGGCGCCGAAGCTCATGCCGCCGCCCACATATTTGCCGAGCGTCTTGAGATCGGGCTCGATCCCGAGGCTGGCCGAGAGGCCGCCGGGGTGGAGCCTCGAGGTCATCACCTCGTCGAAGATCAGCACGATGCCGCGCCGCGACGTCTCGTCCCGCAACATGGCAAGAAAGTCATGGCTCGCCGGGATGCAGCCGCCGCCGCCCAGCATGGGCTCGAGGATCACGGCGGCGAGGTCGTCCGCGTGCTCCGCGATCAGCTTCCGCGTGGCGTCGATATCGTTGTACTCGCCCATCACACAGTCGAAGGGCGCATTCACCGGGGAGGCGCCATGGCTGAAATAGAGCGTGCCCCCGTGATAGCCGCCCTGCATCGGCATGATCTTCCTGCGGCCCGTGAAACAGCGCGCGGCCGAGAGCGCCATCATGTTGGCCTCGGTGCCGGAATTGGTGAAGCGCACGAGGTCGAGAGCGAAGCGGGCCGCGACCACTTCGGCAAGCCTCACCTCCTCGCCGTGATGGCCGCCGAAGTTGAGGCCCTTCTCCAGCGCGGCGCGTGCCGCAGCAAGGATGCGCGGGTGCGAATGGCCATAGATGCCGGCGGAGTATTCGCCCAGAAGATCAAGATAGCGGTGGCCGTCGATGTCGGTGAGACTTGCGCCCTCGCCGGTCTCGATCCGCACCGGGAAGGGCTGGGTGAACAGCACCGTGCGGGTATTGCCGCCCGGCATCACCTCACAGGCGCGCTGCTGCATCGCGCGGGTCTTCGGCCGGGCTTCGGCAAAGCGCGCCATCGCATCGGTCAGGGCGGCATCGAGCGTCGGCACGGGTCTTCTCCTCGGAACCTCACATCACGGCGACAGCATAGACCATGGCGAGATAGGTGAAATGATGCAACATCTGGTCCGCCATCAGCGCCCACCAGAATTGCGGGTCTTCCTGCGTCCAGCCCTTGTGGCGGACGAAGGATTCCTTGGCGAAGTCGATGTGGTAGTGAACAATCGTTTCCGCCAGCGCCAGCAAGAGAGCGGGCAGGAAGGCGATGCCGAACAGCAGGAGCACGAGGAGGCTGCCCGCGCCATGGATCGCCGCATGCTCGAGGCCGCCGCGCCGGCCGTAGTAGCCCTTTTCCTTGACCATCCGCAGCGTTTGCAGCGGACCGTCGCAAATGGCGTGCTTGACCTGCAACAGCGCAAGCAGAAGAAGAATGCCTGGAATAGTGATATCCGTCATGGGCAGGATCAGGCCGTCGCCTTGTCACGGATCGGCGGCGTGAACTGCAGCCCCATGTCCCACGGCAGGTAGATCCAGGTATCCTGGCTCACCTCGGTGATGAAGGTATCGACCAGCGGGCGGCCCGCTGGCTTGGCGTAGACGGTGGCGAAATGGGCCTTGGGCAGCATCTCCCGCACCACCCGCGCGGTGGCGCCGGTATCCACCAGATCGTCGACGATCAGCACGCCCTGGCCGCCTTCCTGCCCCGCCACATCGGCGCCGATGCCCTTGAGCACCTGGATCTCGCCCTGCCGGTCATAGTCATAGGAGGCAACACAGACCGTCTCGACGACGCGGATGCCAAGTTCGCGCGCCACCACGGCCGCCGGTACCAGCCCGCCCCGGGTGACGGCGACCACGGCACGGAAGGGCCCTGCGGCCGACAGCCGCCAGGCGAGCGCCCGCGCATCCCGGTGGAACTGGTCCCACGACACCGGGAAACTCTTCTGCCACTTCTCGTCCATGCTAGACCGCCCTTGCTCCACCTGATGTTATGCCCCTGCCCGCGCCCTCGCGCAATGCTTACGCCCAGCCGCGGGCCTTGCCCTGGCGCGTCAGCTCCTCCGCCATGGCGCGCACCGCGGCCAGAGCCTCCTCAAGGGCAATTTCATCACGCGAGCGCAGCACGAGATTGGTGGCGAAGCCGTCCGGCGCCTGGAAGGGATAGGAGCCGATCACCACCCCGGGGAAGGATTTCTGGATTTCTCC
This sequence comes from Aestuariivirga sp., assembly GCA_020252385.1. GTDB lineage: Bacteria > Pseudomonadota > Alphaproteobacteria > Rhizobiales > Aestuariivirgaceae > Aestuariivirga. Next base: position 4,665 of record JADCDC010000535.1, on the reverse strand, counting down.
CAAGGGCTTGGCCGCATCCCCCTCGCCGCCGCGGAACTCCACCTGGCGCGAGATCATGGGCATACCGCGGGTGAGGCGCCTGGCCACATCGTCCATCATGGCGTTCATGATCTTCGGCACCCCCGCCATGACGAAGACGTTGCCCATCTGGAAACCGGGCGCCTTCGACACCGGATTGTCGATCAGCGTGGCGCCCTCGGGGATGCGGGCCATGCGAAGGCGCGCCTCGTTCGGCTCCCGGCCCATCTCCTTGAAATAGGCGAGAAGGATTTCGACAGCCCTCGGGTCATGGCCGATCGGCACGCCGAAGGCCTTGGCCACGGCGTCGGCCGTGATGTCGTCATGGGTGGGGCCGATGCCCCCCGTGGTGAACACGTAGGTGTAGCGATGGCGCAGCGCGTTCAGCGCCGCGACGATGTCGTCCTCCTGGTCGGCGACGACGCGGGCCTCCTTGAGGTCGATCCCCAGGGCGGTCATGTAATCCGCCAGGAAGCCGAGGTTCTTGTCCTTGGTGCGGCCGGAAAGGATTTCATCGCCGATCAGGAGGACGGCGGCGGTCGGTTGCGTGGCGGTCATGTCGGAGGCCCCAAGTTCCGGGGCGCTGTGCCAGCCCGGACCCTCCCTGTCAATCGGCGGTTCGCCCTTGCGGCGCACTGTCCCTGCCACTATCTGGAGCGTTCGGCCGATCCCAGCAAAGCATCTGTTGAGGCTTTCCGGCGATCCTGTAAACTTGCCCGCTCGAGACCCATTTGCCCGGCAGAGCCCGGATCTGGACAAAGACCTGCATGACCTACGCCGCAGCCGACGACGCGCAACTGCCGACTTCCAACCGCATCAAGTTGCATGGCCCCGCCGATTTCGACGGCATGCGCAAGGCCGGTCGGCTCACCGCCGAGGCCCTCGACCTGCTCGTGCCGCTGGTGAAGCCCGGGGTGACGACGGACGAGCTCGATCAGGTGATCGTCGATTTCGCGCGCGCCAACAATGCGGTGCCGGCCCCCTACAACTACCGGGGCTATCCGAAGTCGATCTGCACCTCGATCAACCACGTCGTCTGCCACGGCATCCCCAACGACAAGCCGCTGCGCGACGGCGACATCGTCAACATCGACGTGACCCTGATCGTGGATGGCTGGCACGGCGATTCGAGCCGCATGTACTGCGTGGGCGAGGTGAACCGGAAGGCCGAGCGCCTGGTCGAGGTGACCTATGAGTGCCTGATGCGCGGCATTGCGGCGGTGAAGCCCGGCGCGCATCTGGGCGACATCGGCTATGCCATCCAGAGCTTCGCCGAGGCCGAGCGCTGCTCGGTGGTGCGCGACTTCTGCGGCCATGGCCTGGGCCGCGTGTTCCACGACCATCCGAACGTCTTGCACTATGGCCGCAGGGGCGAGGGCGTGGAGCTGAAGCCCGGCATGTTCTTCACCATCGAGCCGATGATCAACCTCGGCCGTCCGCATGTGAAGATCTTGGGCGACGGCTGGACCGCAGTGACGCGCGACCGCTCGCTCTCCGCCCAGTTCGAGCACACGGTGGGTGTCACAGAGACGGGCGTGGAGATCTTCACCCTCTCGCCCAAGGGCCTCGACCATCCGCCCTACAGGGCCTGATCCGATGGCCGGTTTCGAGGATGCCGGCAACAAGCCGCTTCCGCATTTCCTCGGCCACCGCGAGAGGCTGAAGGAACGCTTCCGCGAGGCGGGCCCGGAGGCCATGCCGGATTACGAACTCCTCGAGATGGTGCTGTTCCGCGCCATCAAGCGCGGCGACACGAAGCCGCTCGCCAAGCAGCTCCTCGCCCGCTTCGGCACCTTCGCGGAGGTGCTGAGTGCTGATCCCGAACGCCTCATGGAGGTGAAGGGCGTGGGCGAAGCGGTGGCGACCGAGATCAAGATCGTGCATGCGGCCTCGATGCGGCTGATGCGCGGCAAGGTGCTGAACCGCCCGGTTCTCAACAGCTGGAACGCCATCCTCGACTATGTGCGCGCCGCCATGGCCTTCAGCGATATCGAACAGTTCCGCATCATCTTCCTCGACAAGAAGAACCAGGTGATCGGCGACGAGGTGCAGCAGGAGGGAACGGTCGACCACACGCCGGTCTATCCGCGCGAGGTGGTGAAGCGCGCGCTGGAGCTTGCCGCCTCGGCGATCGTGCTGGTTCACAACCATCCCTCGGGCGATCCCACACCGTCGCTTGCCGACATCGAAATGACGAAGAAGATCGTCGATGCCGGCCAGCGCCTGGGCCTGACGGTGCATGACCATGTGATCGTCGGCCGCAAGGGGCACTTCAGCTTCCGGTCAAACGGGCTGTTCTAGTCTACTCACCTTCATTCAACCCGCCTTGAACGGTCGAAGCGCGACGGCCGTCTCGTGACCAATTCGGGGCGATCAGATTGACGGGAACTTTCGCCCGAAGATGCTGTTGTGCACTCAAGGCGGACCGTCGGGCCAGTCTTGCGCGCCTGTACGCGTCCCCGTATCGAAATGTGTGGGAGGACCATCCGTGGCCAGACGTGAGCGTTCCCTCGGCGAACTCTATCATGCGGATCCCGAACGGGCTGACCACGAGGTGTTTGGTCGCCGTACCGGCCTCAGCCGGCGGGGGTTCCTCGGGGGAGCCGGACTTGCCGGCATGACAGCCGCCGTCGGTGGCACGATTCCCTTCGCCGCGAGCATGCCAGGGGGGCTCATTCCTGCGGCCATGGCACAGGATGCCGCCGCTCCATTCTCATTCCCCGGCAAGGACCCGGGTCTCACCCTGCTGGGTGACAAACCTCTTGTTGCGGAGACGCCCGCTCATCTCCTGGACGACGAGACGACACCCATCGACAAATTCTTCATCCGCAACAATGGCATTCCGCCAGAAAACACGGGCGATCCGAATGCCTGGAAGATCTCGGTCCAGGGTCTGGTGAAAAGCCCTCTCGAGATTGCCCTCGGAGATCTCAAATCCCGCTTCCAGAACGTGACCAATCGCATGGTTCTCGAATGCGGCGGCAATGGCCGGGCCTACTTCGATCCCCCGGCCCGCGGAAATCAGTGGACCACCGGCGGAGCAGGTTGCGCCGAGTGGACCGGCGTTCGGCTGAAGGATGTTCTCGAGGCCGCGGGCATCGCGCCGGGCGCCATCTATACGGCGCATGATGGCGCAGACACGCATCTCTCCGGAGATTCCGCCAAGAAGCCGCTTTCACGCGGCGTCCGGCTCGAAAAGGCGCTCGAGGAGCACTCGATGATCGTCTGGGCCATGAATGGGCAGGATCTGCCAGCCATACATGGCGGGCCGGTGCGCCTCATCATTCCCGGCTGGCCGGGCTCGGCCTCGCACAAGTGGCTGACGAAAATCACCCTGCGGGACGTGGAACATGATGGCCAGGGCATGACCGGGACCTCGTACCGGGTGCCAATCAAGCCCATGGTCCCGGGATCCGAGCCGCAGGAAGGCAACTTCCGCATTCTGGAATCCATGCCCGTGCGGTCCGTCATCTCCTCGCCCGCCAACGGAACGACCCTCCCTGCGGGAACCCGCAAACTGTCTCTGCGGGGCGCCTCGTGGAATGGCGATGAGGGTGTATCGGCCACCCATGTCTCCATTGACTTCGGTGCCACATGGCAGCCGGCCAGCATGTCAGAGCCACGCAACCGGTATGACTGGCGGCGCTGGACAGCCGAACTCGACGTTCCGTCCGATGGGTACTATGAGATATGGTCGCGAGCCACGGATGCGAAAGGCAGGATGCAGACACACGCCGCAGCCAACTGGAACCCGCAAGGCTATGGCGGGAACCCGCTTCACCGCATCGCGGTGCTCATCGGCTGACGCGGCAGGCATCCAGAGCCCGCAATGACCTCTCGCAGTCTGGCCATCGCAGCGTTGCTCGCCATTACCCTGTCGACAGGTGCTGCGGCATTCGAGAAGCCCGAGGACATCCCCTCCGGCGCCGGGCGGGACGAGACCTTCTATCTGTGTTCAGCATGTCACAGCTTCACCCTCGTGTCGCGGCAGGGAATGAGCAAGGCGTTGTGGGACGACACGCTGAGGCTGATGGTCGAACGGCATGGCATGGTCGAACCCACTGCCGAGGAGCGCGCATTGATCCTCGAGTACCTGACCGCGACCTATCCACCTCCGGAAAAACGCGGGTGGCAAAATCCCTTTCTCAAAAAGTGACGGCAGACCTTCGTGGCGGCAAGACCACACTGCTTCACATCAGGACACGAGAGGGGCCCAACTAACTGGCCCTCAAGCCCGCCAGTGCCTCTGGCGTGTCGGCATCCCGGAGCACGGCGTCATCGGGCATCGACACCTCGACGATGTCGTCCGCATGCTGATCGAACAGCACGCGGGCACCCTTGTCGCCTTCGAGCGACTTCAGGGCCTCGAAATGCTGGCGGCCCCAGAGGACCGGGTTGCCGCGCTCTCCCCCGAAGACGGGCACGCAAATGGATCGGTGTTCCGCCGGGTTGTAGGCGGCGATCAGCCGGCGCGCGGCGTCGGGGCCGACGAGCGGCATGTCGCCCAGGGCGATCACCGCTGCATCGGTGTCGGGCGAGAGTGCCGCGACGCCGGCGCGGAGCGAGGTGGAGAGGCCCGCCGCGAAATGGGGATTGTGGACGAAGCGGACCGGCAGCCCCGCCAGTGCCGCCTCGATCTCTCCGGCG
>JADCDC010000534.1 GCA_020252385.1 Aestuariivirga sp. | reverse complement strand
GCTTCTTGTACTCGGCGAAGGTGATGCCGCCCTTCTCTGGGTTGCCGGGCTTGCCGAGATAGGTCGAGAGCGGCTTCAGGTGATCGAAGGTGATGTTGGACTGAATGTGGATCGAATCCGACAGCAGCAGGTCCCTCAGGAAGGGAACCCGCATCGCCTCGCGCTTGAAATTGTCGACGATGTGCTCACCCATGTAGCGGGTGCCGATCCGGTAATCGACGGAATAGTGGTACCAGCCCGAATCCTGCAGGAGGTTCGAGAGCGTCGTCTTGCCCACGCCGGACATGCCGAATATGGTGACCGCCTTCTGTGGCCGGTTGGCGAAGTCTTTGCCTGATTTGAAGCGCATGGCCCGTTCCATAGCGGAAGGCGAGGGGCAGGGGCAACTGGCGCAATTTTGAGGGATGGCCCCGCGAACATCATGGCATTCGGCAGCAAGGTCCTGAGCGCCAGCGCCTCCTTCGATCCCTTCTGGTGGCGCGCCGCCCCGCGCGAGGTGCGCCAGCACCCCGCCCCGCCGGCGGAAACTGACGTGGCAATCGTCGGCTCCGGCATCACCGGCCTCACGGCAGCACTTCACCTGGCGCGCGGCGGCCGGCAGGTCACCGTCTTCGAGGCGAAGGAGCCGGGCCATGGCGCCTCGACCCGCAATGCCGGCTATGTGGGCCGCACCCTCAAGCATTCCTTCGGTGAGATCATGGAGAGCCACGGCCTCGCGCAGGCGAAGGCGGTCTATGGCGAGCTGATGGAGGCCTTCCAGGCGGTGCGGGAGACGGTGGAGCAGGAGAACATCGCCTGCCATTACCGCCAGCAGGGCCGCCTGCTGCTTGCCACATCGCCCGCCATGCAAGAGGCCATGGCGCGCGAGTTCGCGCTCCGCGAAAGGCACCTGGGCGAGCCGTTCGAAACCGTGAGCCGGGCGGAGCAGCGCGACGAGATCGCGACCGGCCATTACTTTGGCGGCGTGCGCATTCCCGATCACGCGGGGCTGCACCCCGGCCTCTATCACCAGGGCCTGCTCGACCGGGCGCGGGAGGCGGGTGCGGCGGTCTGCGCCTTTACGCCGGTATTGGGCTTTCGCCGCGAGGCGGAGGGCTTCACGGTCTTCCTGAAGGGAGCCAGGGTCCGGGCGCGTGAGCTGGTCTTCGCCACCAATGGCTATGGCGGGCGGGAATTCCCCTGGCTCCACCGCCGCATCCTGCCGTTCCATGCCTATCAGGCGGTGTCGGCCCCGCTGGGCGAGAACCGTGTGCGGTCGCTGCTTCCGGGTGACCGCACCTTCATCGACTGGAACTTCAACGTCGACTGGATGCGGATCGCACCGGGTGACGACACGCGCATCGTCTTCGGCGGGCTGACGGGCGAGATCGATGCCGATCTCCGCATCATGGGCGAGCGGCTGCACCAGCGCCTGCTGAGGGTGTTTCCCGAACTGGGCGATCTCGCCTTCGACCATGTGTGGACCGGAAAATGCGGCGGCACCTTCGACATCACGCCGCGCATCGGCTGCCATGAGGGCGTGCACTACGGCACCGGCTACTGCTTCGCCGGCGTGCCGATGGGCACGCTGTTCGGGAAGAAGATCGCACGGCGCATTCTGGGGCAAGAGGGCGGGGAGAGCGTGTTCGACACGGAACCCCCGGCGAAGGCCTGGTATCACGGCAATGCCTGGTTCGTTCCTCACGCGATCAAGTGGATGAGCCGCAACGACCGGTGAATCTCTACCGCGCGCCTGCCTGCTCCAGCATGCGGACCATCTCGGCATAGCCCCGCGACCGGGCGTGGGCGAGGGGGGAAACGCCCTGTCCATCGGCGAGGTTCACGTCCGCGCCTGCGGCGATGAGCTGCCGCAGGATGTCCTGATGCACGGGTCCGCCATCGGAGAGGATGATGGTCTCGAGGAGTGCCGTCCAGCCAAGGCGGTTGACATGGTCGACGGCGATCCTGGTCCTCAGCAGTTCGCGCACCACCTCGGGGTGGCCGTGGTGGGCGGCGGGAATGAGCCCGGTGCCGCCATAGCGGTTGGTGTCGGCGAGATTGGCGCGGCCCGTGGCGAGGATCAGGCGGAGGATCTCGAGGCGGCCTTCGGCGGCGGCGTAAAGAAAGGGCGTATCGCTGATCCGGTCCTTGGCATTGACGTCGGCCCCGGCCGCGATCAGCGCGCTTGCAGCCCCGATGGCATTGGCGTGCGTGGCCATGAGCAGCGGCGTGCGCTGGTCCGCGTCGCGCGAGTCGAGGGCCGCGCCGGAGGCGATCAACGCGCTGATCCGGTCCGCATCGTCCGCGGCCGCCGCCCTGTGAAGATCCGCTCCTGCCATGGTGTGTCCTCGTGACATGGTGAGAAACGCTGCCGCGGCACCCGCCAGCAGAACGGTGCGGCGGGCCCTCATGCTAGCGCCCATCGCGCCTTGCCATGAAGGCGAGGCGTTCGAACAGCATCACGTCCTGCTCGTTCTTGAGGAGTGCTCCGTGGAGCGGCGGGATCGCCTTTTTCGGATCGCGCTCGCGCAGGGTCTCGGGTGAGACGTCCTCGTTGAGGAGGAGCTTCAGCCAGTCGAGGAGTTCGGAGGTCGAGGGTTTCTTCTTGAGGCCCGGCACCTCGCGCAGTTCGAAGAAGATGTTGAGCGCCTCCGAGACGAGGCGCTTCTTGATGCCTGGGAAATGCACGTCGACGATCGCCTGCATGGTCTCGGCGTCGGGAAAGCGGATGTAGTGGAAGAAGCAGCGGCGCAGGAAGGCGTCGGGCAGCGCCTTCGCGTTGTTGGAGGTGATGATGACGATGGGCCGGCGATGGGCCTTCACCGTCTCGCCGGTCTCGTAGACGAAGAATTCCATCCGGTCCAACTCCTGCAGCAGGTCGTTGGGGAATTCGATGTCGGCCTTGTCGATCTCGTCGATCAGCAGCACCGGGCGCTCGGGCGCGGTGAAGGCCTCCCACAGCTTGCCGCGGCGGATGTAGTGCGCGATGTCGTAAACCGTCTTCTCGCCCAGTTGCGAATCGCGCAAGCGCGCCACGGCGTCATATTCATAAAGACCCTGCTGCGCCTTGGTGGTGGACTTCACATGCCATTCGATGATGGGTGCTCCGATCGCCGCGGCGATCTCGCGCGCCAGCACCGTCTTGCCGGTGCCGGGCTCGCCCTTCACCAGGAGCGGGCGCTCGAGCACGATGGCGGCATTCACCGCCATTTTCAGATCGTCCGTCGCCACATAGCCCGGCGTGCCGTCAAAGCGCATGTAAGCCTCGTCATTCACTTTCCTGCGAAGGGTTTGCCACATTCCCCCGGACTTGTCGCAACTGTCACGAAAGCGTTGCAAAATCATGGCGATAGCGGGGCTGTGGATGGCCCGGAGCGGCCCCCATCCCGGCTATTGTGGAAGGTGCTGCCTGCCGCTATAAGCCCGCGCCAACAGGGGTTCACAGAGAGTTCGAAATGGCTGCTGAAGTCGACGAATACTACAAACCCAGTGAAGACGAGCCGTTCATGAATGAACGGCAGCGGGACTACTTCCGCGCAAAGCTCTTGTCGTGGAAGGAAGAGATCCTCAAGGAAAGCAAGGAAACCATCGCGCATCTGCAGGACGAGAATCACGTCCTCCCCGATCTCGCCGACCGCGCCTCCTCCGAGACCGACCGGTCGCTGGAACTCAGGACGCGCGACCGCCAGCGCAAGCTGATCTCCAAGATCGATGCGGCGCTGAAGCGGATCGAAGACGGCTCCTACGGCTATTGCGAGGAGACGGGCGAGCCCATCAGCCTGAAGCGGCTGGACGCGCGCCCCATCGCCACGCTGTCGATCGAGGCGCAGGAACGCCACGAGCGGCGCGAGCGCGTCTACCGCGACGACTGACCTGACAGGGCCGCTCCCCGGAGCGGCCCTTTTCCTTTGAAAAGGATTGTAGAAAGGATTGCAACTCATGCGCGTCATTGTTGCCATGGCCCTTCTGACCCTGAGCGCGGCCCCGGCCTTCGCCGGACAGGCGGAAGCCCAGTCCTGCGCCGCGGGTCTCGATGCCAATGCCAAGCTGATCTTCACCACCGCCCTTCCGCAGGTGGCGCCGGGTGCTGACCTCAAGGGTGTGGTCACCGACACGACGAAGTCGCTGGTGAAGGCGGGCCAGGTGCCGCGCGGCGAGGCGCGTCCCGCCGCTGAAGCCGCCGGCCAGTGCCTCAAGCTCGCGATGCAGTGAGCCCCCGGAGGGCGCTCAGCCCGCCATGACGGCGAGTGCCTCCGCGAGGAGGGCGGGCGAACCTGCGGTGATGACGTTGCCGCCCCGCGCCGGGTCACCGCCCGTCCATTCCGCCGCCACGCCGCCAGCCCCCGTCACGATCGGAAGCAATGGCGTGATGTCATAGGGTTGCAGGCCGCAATCCATGGCGATGTCGAGGTGGCCCGCGGCCATCATGCAGTAGAAATAGGCATCCCCGCCGTAGCGCGTCAGCTGTGCCTTGGACTTGAGCGCCTGGAAGCGGCGCTGGTCCTCCGCGCTGCGGTAGAGTTCGGGCGCCGTGGTCCCGATCGCGGCGCGCGAGAGGCTGATGCCGCCGCGGGTGGCGATCCGCGTGACGCGGCCGCGGTAGTCGTGCCAGGCGCCTTCGGGCGAGCCGTAGAACATGTCGCCCACCACCGGCTGGTTCATCAGGCCGAGCTTCGGCTGGCCCTCGACGCTGAGGCCGATCAGGGTGGCCCATGTCGGCATGCCGCAGACGAAGGACCTTGTGCCGTCGACCGGGTCGAGGACCCAGGTGAAGGGCGAGCGCGCCTCCTTGATCCCGTATTCCTCGCCATGGATGCCGTGGTCGGGATAATGCGTCTCGATCAGCGCGCGGATGGCGCGCTCCCCCGCCCGGTCGCCCTCGGTCACCGGGTCCCAGACCGGCCCGTCCTTGACCTCGACCGCGGTGTTCTGCCGGAAAAAGGGCAGGATCGCCGCCGCCGAGGCCTCGGCAAGGGCAATGGCGAAGCGGGTGAGGTCGGCCCAGTCCGGTGTGGTCATCAGGGGAAATCTCCGTTCAGTACCCCCTCCTATGGGAGGGCAGGGCGGCCCTCAAGGGCGGATTTCTGTTGCATTGCAGCATCACTTCACAAGATATGCGCTCCTTGCATGGTCTTCTGAAGCCGGGTGGCTTGGAGAATTCATGATGGAATATCAATGATATAAATCATGACATCACATAGGGGGCATGCATTATTTGACCGGATGTGAAAAATTCTGCAAGCGGGCCTCTTGATAAACGAATGCCGCACTGCCATATGCGCCCCCGTGAGGCAGCGATGCCTCGCATGCCCTTCCTGGGCGTTTCCTCCCTAGACTTGGGCCGCAGGTTACACCTCGCGGCCCTTTTTTTTGGCACTGCTCAGCTTTGCCGCAGCCAATCCGGCAGCCACTCCCCATGCGCGGCGATCAGCTGGTCGACGAGGGACCAGATCTGGTCCAGGTCGAGTTCCGCCGCGGTGTGCGGGTCCATCATGGCGGCGTGGTAGACGTGCTCGCGGCTCTCCGTCATCAGTGCCGCAACGGTGAGTTCCTGCACGTTGACGTTGGTGCGGATCAGTGCTGTCAGCTGTGGCGGCAGGTCGCCGATGAAGCTGGGCTGGATGCCATTGTGGTCGACAAGGCAGGGCAGTTCCGCCGCGCAGGCGGCGGGAAGCGAGGTGATGCAGCCGTTGTTGCGCAGGTTGCCGTAGATCACCGATGGCTCGCCCGTCCACACCGAATTGACGATGGAGGAGGCATATTCGTTGGACGCCTTCACCTCGATCCGCTCCGCCTTGCGGTAGGCCTCGGCCTCCGCCGTCCAGCGCTCCACCTGTTCGATGCAGCGCTTGGGATATTCGTCGAGCGGGATGCCGAAGCGCTCGATCAGGTCGGGGC
>JADCDC010000533.1 GCA_020252385.1 Aestuariivirga sp. | reverse complement strand
GGGGGGAGCGAAATGTATACGAAGCCGGCCCTTCGGGAACTGGGTGTTGGCCCCGGTACGCTGAGCGCGGAGCAGCTCGCGCAATTCGACGAGCTTGGATACATCATCGTCGAGAATGTGCTCACCCCCGATGACTGCGCGCGCATGCGGGAGGCATTCGAGCGCATCCACGCCGCCGAGAACGACAAGGGCGGGCACGAGGTGCATGTGGAGCCTGGCGCGCGGCGGTTGTCCAACATCTTCAACAAGACCGACGCGTTCGACAAGTGCCTGTGGATCCCCGAGATCCTCGCCGTCTCCGCCCATGCGCTGGGCGAGATCAAGGTGCATGGCGCCAATGTGCGCGATCCCGTCAAGGGCCATGGCCAGCAGGACCTGCACGTCGATGTCCCGAAGAAATTCGCCGACGACTGGTGGGTGGTGAACGCGATGCTCATGTTCGACGACATGACGCTGGACAACGGCCCGACCCGCATCGTGCCAGGCTCGCACCGGTGGGCGCCGATCAACGTGCCCTATGTCAACATCGGCGACTGGGAGCCGGAACCATTGTCCCCCGAAGATCAGGCGCGGGTTCCGGCCGATCTCGCGGCACCCTATCCCGGCGAGGTGCTGGTCGAGGCCCCGGCAGGCTCTGCCATCATCTGCAATTCCTCCATGTGGCACAGCGGCACGCTCAAGACCTCCGACAAGCCACGCCGCATGCTGCACCTCACCTACACGCGGCGCGACCTGCCGCAACAGCTGGCGCAGCTCGATTACCTCACGCCCGAACTCTACAACCGCATGAGCCCGGTGAAGCGCTACCTCCTCGAGATCGAGCCGCCGAAGGATGGCGACGGCATCCTCCGCCAGCCCAAGAAGGAGCATAAGGGCTGGTGGAACTGAAGGCTCTTTCGGCAGTGCAGCGAAGGTGATGGGAGAGATCGAGCACACGGCTGCTGCCAAGCAATTAGGCAGTGTGGCCCGACCGCTCCAACGGGCTTGCAAGACCCAAAAACTCGGCTACAGTGCGCGCCAAACCGGCCGCAGTCCGGTACGGTGATTGAAAAACACTTTCTAAACGGGAGGACTACCTAATGAAGATGCTAAAGGCGGCCGCATTGGCCGTTGTGTCTGCCATTGCGCTCACGGGGGTTTCGGCCACCGCGAACGCTGGCGAGTTCGACGGCGTGACCGTCAACATCCTGACCCGGCCCGGTCCGGTCATCGCCGGCCCGCTCAAGGAGCGTGGCCTCGTCTTCGAGAAGGAGACCGGCGCCAAGATCGTCGTCAACGAAGTGCCTTTCGCGGAAATCTTCCCGAAGATCCAGAATGACTGGACGACCGGCACCAACTCGATCGACGTCGGCGTGTTCGCCGCCGGCTGGGGTGTTGAACTCGACGCCGCGGGGCTTCTCGAGAACATGGAGCCCTACATCGCCAAGGACACCAAGATCGACATGGCCGACATCGCGCCCTATTTCCGCGAGTTCGGCCAGAAGATCGGCGGCAACACCAAGATGCTGATGGTCGATGGCGACTTCCAGATGGTCTATTACCGCAAGGACGTGCTCGAGAAGGCCGGCCTGCAGCCGCCCAAGACCTGGCAGGACTATGTGGACATCGCCTCGAAGATCCATGGCCAGGACATGAATGGCGATGGCGAGGCTGACTACGGCTCCTGCATCTTCAAGAAGCGCAACGCCCAGTCCTACTTCGCGATCCAGACGATCGCCGCCTCGCTCGTCCAGACGCAGGGCACGGCACAGGGCTTCCACTTCGACAACGCGACGATGAAGCCGCTGATCAACAACGAGGCCTGGAAGAAGGCCTTCGAGCTCTACAAGGAGACCGGCAAGTACGGTCCGCCGGAAGAGCTCAACATGGACATCGGCGACACGCGCGCCGTGTTCAAGGCCGGCCGCTGCGGCCTCCTCATCGAATGGGGCGATCCGGGCACGCTGCAGCTCGACGCCGACGCCGAGAAGGTCAAGGGCCTGATCTACGCCGTCTCCGCCGTGGGCTCCAAGGAAGTGCTTGACCGCGCCACGGGCAAGCTCGTCCCGGTGACGAAGGAAAACGCCCCGCACTCGATTGACGGCATCAACTACGCGCCCTTCGCCGCCTTCGGCGGCTGGGCTGGCGCCATCAACGCCAAGGCGGACGAGAAGAAGAAGGCCGCGGCCTATGCCTTCCTGTCCTACATGAACCAGGCGGCGCAGTCGAACGTCGACGTGACGATCGGTTCCACGGGCTACAACCCCTACCGCCTGTCGCAGCTCGCCTCGACGGATCTGTGGGTGAAGGCCGGCATGCCGAAGGAACTCGCCGAGAACTATCTCGGCGCCATCAACGGCGCGCTGAACAACCCGAACATGGCTTCGGACATGAAGATCCCCGGCGCCCAGCAGTACACCGGCGTCGTTCTCGACACCGAGCTTGCCCGCTATCTCGCCGGCGAGATCACCGTCGATGAAGCCCTCGCCAACATCGAAGAGGGCTGGGAGAAGATCACCGAGGACTTCGGTCGCGACGAGCAGATCAAGGCCCAGGCTTTGGCGCTTGGCCTCTAAGCTCCCTACATGACGTCCACAACGACATACCAGCCGGGGAATTCCCCGGCTGGCCTTTTCAAGGCCAGGAGCTGGGGCGAATGGGTGGACCACCACTCGCGCACCTTCTTCATCGCACCGGCCGTTGTGCTGATCCTGATCTTCGCGATCTTTCCGACCTTCTATTCGATCGTCTTCGCGCTCAGCCGCGTGCGCTTCCGGGCCACGGGGCTGCAGTTCCGCTTCGTCTGGTTCGACAATTTCATCGCACAGTTCACCGGCAACGAGCAGGCGCATTTCCTCGGCCGTTTGACGGGAATGAGCTTCGTCGGCTGGATCTTCGCCCTCGCCATGACGGCGCTCGCCATTTGGTGGCTCTATAGATCCTGGCAGAACCGCACACACTGGATCTTCCTGGTCGGCCGGCTCATTTCCGCGGCCATGTTCATCTTCATCGGCTGGATTCTCGCCCTCACGCTGCTGTCGGGCAATCCCTGGGGCACGATGATGACGACGCTGTTCTACGTCATCGTCGGCTGCTCCATCCAGTTCGTGATCGGAACGGGTCTTGCCTTCCTCTGCTCGCAGCCGATCTCGGGCAAGAATTTTTTCCGCGTGCTGTTCTTCATCCCGCTGATGATCACGCCCTTGGGCGTGGGCTATGCCTTCAAGATGGTGCTCGACATCACCAAGGGCCCGCTGCAGCCCCTGTGGGACGCGATCGGCCTCCAGGACTGGGCCTGGTCGACGGATGCCTGGGCAGCGCGCTGGTTCGTCATCCTCGGCGATAGCTGGCAGTGGATCCCCTTCATCTTCATCGTGATGCTGGCAGCGCTCGAGAATGTCTCGCGTGACCAGGTGGAGGCCGCACAGGTCGACGGCGCTTCGAGCGTCCAGATCTTCCGCGAGATCACCTGGCCGCAGATCGTGCCGGTTGCCGTGACCGTGATCCTGATCCGCATGATCGAGGCCTTCAAGATCGTCGATCTTCCCAACATCATGACCTCGGGCGGTCCAGGCATCGCCACCGAATCGATGACGCTCCACTCCTACTTCCTGTGGCGCGCCAACGACATGGGTTCCTCCGCCGCGGTCGCCTACCTGCTGCTGATCCTGACGGTCGTGGTCTGCGCCTCGTTCTTCAACTATGTCGTGCTGGGACAGTTGAGGAGGGCCAAATGAGCACCTCCTCGTTCAAGTACGAGAAGGCCAACCGCAGCCTAATGGAGCGTCTGTTCGAGCCGCCGGCCATCGGCAAGATGTCGCCGGTGGCGAAGGTCGTGGCCTATGGACTTCTGGCCTTCTGGTCGCTCTTCGTGATCTTCCCGATCTACTGGGTGGTGATCACCGCCTTCAAGGATGCGGCCGCCGTCAACCAGGGCCCGTTCTACATTCCCTTCGTGGATTTCCAGCCGAACCTCAATGCCTGGCGCATCCACCTCTCGGACCCCAATTGCGATCTCTATGCCATCGGCCGGCAGTTCGTGCTGCTCGCCTACAACTCCTTCGCCTTCATCATCTCGCCCATTGTGGACATCGGCGCGATGGAGCCGCAGATTTGCAGGGTCTATCATGCCTTCACCAACTCGCTGGTGATCGGCATCGCCTCAACCGCGCTGTGCGTTACGGTTGGCAGCATGGCGGCCTATGCGCTGGCCCGCATCCAGTACAAGCCGAAGTTCGGCAACGCCGCAATCTTCGTGCTGTTGACGCTGGTGATGATCGCAGCCACCAGCTATGCCGGCATCCCGTGGTATGTAAGCTCCGCCGTCGCACTGGCACTGTTCTTCCTCATGGCGCGCGCCTTCGGCAAGCATTTCAAGTCGACGCTCGGCAACGGCGACATCCTGTTCTGGATCATCTCGCAGCGCATCCTGCCGCCCATCGTGGTGATCATCCCGATCTACATGATGTTCCAGGCGGTGGGCCTGCTCGATACGCACCTGGCGCTGATCATCGTCTATGCGGTCGCAAATTTGCCCATCGTCGTCTGGCTGATGCATGATTTCTTTGCCAGCCTGCCTGTGGAGCTCGAGGAATCGGCCCAGCTCGACGGCGCCAGCCGCTTCGGCATCTTCTGGGACATCGTGCTGCCGCTCACGCGGCCCGGGCTCGCGGCGACGACGCTGCTGACGCTCATTCTCAACTGGAATGAGTATCTCTTCGCCGTCTTCCTCTCGACCGCCAGGGCCCAGACCATGCCCATCATGGTCGCTGCCAAGAACGCGGGCGAGAAGGGCATCCTGTGGTGGGAGATGTGCGCCATCATCGTGGTCATGATCATCCCGGTGATCATCATGGCCATCTTCCTGCAGCGTTTCATCGCCAGGGGCGTGCTGCTCGGGGCAGTCAAGGGTTAAGGGTTCAGGAGCAGGGGTTCGGAGGATGGCTTCCACAGCGGGCGTGCCCGTCACATTCGACAACATCGCGAAGTCCTTCGGACCGGTGCGCGTGCTCGAGGAACTGTCGCTCAAGGTGGCGCCGGGCGAATTCCTGGTGCTGCTCGGCGCCTCCGGATCGGGCAAGACCACGGCACTCCGCATCCTCGCCGGCCTCGAGACGGCGACCTCCGGCCGCATCCTGATCGGCGATCGCGAGGTGACGGAGGTGCTGCCGAAGTACCGCGACGTCTCGATGGTGTTCCAGTCCTATGCGCTCTATCCGCACAAGACCGTGGCAGAGAATATCGGCTTCCCCCTCAAGGTCAGGAAGGTTCCGAAGGACCAGCAGGAAGCAGCCATCCGTGATGCGGCAGCCCAGGTGCAGATCGACCAGTTGCTGGACCGTTATCCGCGCCAGCTTTCGGGCGGCCAGCGGCAGCGCGTGGCGCTTGCCCGCGCCATGGTGCGCCGGCCCTCCGTCTTCCTGATGGACGAGCCGCTCTCGAACCTCGATGCCAAGCTCCGCGGCCACATGCGCGCGGAACTGAAGCACATGCAGTCCACCCTGGGCACCACGACGATCTACGTCACCCATGACCAGATCGAGGCAATGACGCTGGCGCACCGTGTGGCGATCCTTGAGAAGGGCGTTCTGCAGCAGCTCGACACGCCGGCCAGGATCTACAACGATCCCGCAAATCTCTTCGTGGCGCAGTTCATCGGATCGCCGCCGATGAACGTGGTTCATGGCAGCCTCGAGAATGCGAGCTTCATCACCCGCAGCGGCCGCGTGGAGGTTCCCGTTTCGGGGCGGATCGACAAGGCCATCCTGGGCGCCAGGCCGGAGGACTGCGGTGTCGTGCCGGCGGGGCAGGGACACCTCGGCGCGGAGATCTATACGGTGGAGCTGATCGGCGACCACACGCTGGTGACGGTGAAGGCGGGCGAGGACCTTCTCACCGTGAAGGCGCCCAAGGATTTTTCCGGCACGACGGGCGAGAACATCGGCATCACCTTCAGCAAGGACCAGCTCTTCGTGTTCGACGCCGCCAGCGGCGCGCGCGTGCGGTGACAGCGAAGCTCAACGTCGGCGTCCTTGGTTGCGGCCCCATCGCGCAGGCTGGGCATTTCGAGAGCTGCACCAAGGCCTCGAACGCCAGGCTTTATGCCATCTGCGACGTGGCGGACGATCTGCGGGCGCGCATGGCGGCAACGCATGCGCCCGAGAAGAGCTATGCCGACTATGACGAGATGCTGGCCGATCCGGCGCTCGATGCCGTGATCATCGCGACGTCCGACGCCTTTCACGTGCCGGCTTCGATCCGCGCGCTCGAGGCCGGCAAGCACGTGCTGTGCGAAAAGCCGGTGGGCGTCGGACTCGAGGAGGTGCTCGAACTGGAGCGCGTGGTGGCGCGCAGCGGCAAGCGCTTCCAGATCGGCCACATGAAGCGCTACGATGCGGGCCTCCAGGCCGCGAAGCGGTTCATCGCCGAGGAGATGGGCGAGGTCGTGGCGCTGAAGGCGTGGTACTGTGACAGCACCCACCGCTATCAGATGACGGATGCCGTGCAGCCGCTCATCGTGAAGTCCGCCCGCGCGCTGAAGCCCAGGGAAGATCCGAAGGCTGACCTCACCCGCTACTACATGCTGGCCCATGGCTGCCATCTCGTCGACACCGCGCGCTACTTCGCGGGCGAGATCGTGGCGGTGAACGCGCGGCTCTCCCGCGACAAGGGCATGCACTGCTGGTTCGTCGACGTGGACTTCGCGTCGGGCACGCTCGGCCACCTCGACCTCACCGTCGCGGTGCGCATGGACTGGCATGAGGGTTTCCAGATCTACGGCCAGAACGGCTCGATCACGGGCAAGACCTATAATCCGTGGTACTACAAGACCTCGGACGTCGACATCTTCCGTGAGCGCGACGGC
>JADCDC010000532.1 GCA_020252385.1 Aestuariivirga sp. | reverse complement strand
TGCGGCCGTTGAAGGGCATCGTCAGGAACAGCGGCCGCTCGACCTTCGCCATGCCGGCCATGACACGCATGATCATGTCGTTCACGTAGAAGGGCATGACGTCGGGCGCCAGGTTCTGCGGCGCGTTGGGATTGAAGATCTCGAGGAAGTGGCGGAACTCGTTGCGCACGGCATCCTCGCGGAATTCGCGATAGGCCTCGACCGTCGCGTAGTCGTGGTCGAGATCGTTGTTAAAGGTCACCGAATAGAGGCCGAGGTCGCAGAACCTGCGCACATGCGACAGGTTCGCCGTGCGCCAGGGAAGCGACGGCTCCTTCGCATAGCTGCCGCCGCGCGGCAGCCAGATGTCGGTCGTGTCGTTGGCGCGGATGGCGGGCGTCACGCCGGACTTGTCGAACAGCCCTTCCGCCACCAGGGGCTCGATGTTGGCCACCGCGCCCAGCATCACGTCCATCTGCTTCTGGCGCACGATGTCGCGGATCGATTGCCGGAACTCAGGGATGGAGCGGTGCGGGCCTGACTGGTCCAGATAGTCGATGGCGCCGGTGCCCTTGACGCCGAAGGCATAGTCGGGGTCCTTCGCATCCGCCAAAATGAAGTCGGCGGGCTTGTACTTGCCTTTGGCGATGGTCTTGAGCTTCCTGTCGAGCGATTTCACGGACTGTCTTTCCTGCATGATGTTCCCTGCGTCATCTGTAGCCAGTGGGGCCGTGGCGGACAACGCCATTGTTGGTCTTTTCCTTCCGGCCATGTTGTTGCAGGATGTCCGTCATGACAAATCTCGTGATGATCCCCGCCTTCGGCTGTGACGAGCGGCTCTATGCCGGCATCGTACCGCTGCTGCCCTCCAACGTGCTGACCTCCACCATCATCTGCGACGGGCATGATTTCGAGACTTCGGCCGGGCAGGTTCTGGCGCAGGCGCCGGAGCATTTCGTGGTGCTCGGAACCTCCTTCGGCGGCCGTGTGGCGCTCGAGACCGCGCTCAGGGCGCCGGGCCGGGTGAGGGGCCTCGTGGTGATCGGCTCGGGTGCCGGTCCGGTGGCCGACCCGCGCGCGGGCTTGAGGCGCTCGGAGCGGCTCAGGGCGGGGGAGGCGGAGCAGGTGGCGGCCGAGATGGGCGACATGATCGCCCATATGGAGGGGCCAAACGGCCCCGCGACGCGCGCCGCCTTCATCGAAATGTGCGCCGATGTGGGCGAGGGGGTGATGACCCGGCAGTCCGATGCGCTGGCGCACCGCGCCGATCTCTGGCCGAGGCTCTCCGAGGTGGCCTGCCCGGCGCTGATGCTGTGGGGTGCGCTCGACAAGTTCTCCCCCGCATCCGACGGCCTGAGGATGGCCGGGCTGATGCCCAGGGGGCGCTATGTGGAGATCGCCGCCTGCGGCCATTTTCCCACCCTCGAATATCCGGAGGAGACCGCCGCGGCGATCGACCACTGGATGGAGGATCAGGGCCTGTCCCCGAAGCTGTGAGGGATCACGCCGATTCGCACTTCTCCTTTTCCAGAAAGGCGCGCAGGCCCTTGGCCTCGTCCGGTGCATAGCAGTCAGGCGTCACGACGAGTCGCTGGATGCGATCGAAGCGGAACGTCCGGAAATCCGCCCGCAATTCGCACCACGCCGAAAACATCCAGCCGATCGTCAGGTTCCACACGGCAATCGGGCGAACGCGGCGTTCGGAGGGTCGGCCGATGCCGTCGGCATAGAGCAGCTCCACGAAGCGGCGTTCGCGGATGGCGGTGCGAATATGCCTGGCGTGCAGGGGCCCGCCCGTGGTGCGGGGAAACGAGAAGAAGGGCGCATCCGCCAGCCTGCGGGTTTCCGGCTGGGGCAGGCTGGCTTGCAGCTTGGCGCGCACCTCCTGGGCCGCGGACGCCAGAACCGGGTCATCGAGGCTCTCCACGAAGGACAGGCCGATGGCCAGTGCATCGACCTGTTCATGGGTGAAGGTGACGCTGGGCAGGTTGAAGCCGGGCCGAAGCAAGTAGCCCACCCCAGCTTCACCTTCGATCGGCAGGCCCGAGGCCTGAAGATGGGCCAGGTCGCGATAGATGGTGCGAACGCTGACCTCGAGATGCCTTGCAAGGTCCTCTGCCCGGGTGACGCGGCGAGTCCGCATCTCGTTCACCAATCTGAACAGTCGCTCTGCCCGGCGCATGATTGGGAGCGTATCATCCTCTCGAACGGGCCGCGAGCGCGAATCAAGGCCAGGCGGGCCTTAGGCGACGGCGGTCGCCTCGATCTCGACCATGAGCGGCGGAAGCGCCAGCCTGCTGACACCGAGCATGGTCATAGGGGGCGACGCGCCGAAGCGCCCTAGTTTCGCGCCCAGCACATCGAGGTTCTGCAGGGCGGCATCCATGTCGGTCGCATAGATCGTGAGCCGCTTGAGATTGGCGGGGCTCATGCCGGCCGCGGCCAGCACCGTTTCGAGGTTCTCGAAGGCAAGCGTGATCTGGCCGCGCATGTCATTGGGGTGCTGGGGGTTTCCGTCGGCGTCGACGGCCGTCTGCCCGGCGCAGACAAGTTCCCGCGTCACGCCCTCCAGAATCTCCGCCTGATTGAAGCCGAACTTCAGCGACCAGGTCCACGGGTTGATGATCGTTCTCTGCATGGAATGTCCTCCGATATCTCGTTGTCCCGAGACCATGCGCGAGGGCTGCTGACAGCGTGGTGGCAGGAGGGATGAAGGGCGCTGCACCTCCTCACCCCGCGGGTCTCCCCGGTGGCAGGACAGGAATGGGATAGCTACTTCAGGCTCGCCAGATATTCGCCGATGGCCGCGATGTCGGTTTCGGGCAATTGCGAGATGTTCCGCTGCACCTGGCCCATGCCGCCGGAGGCGAGCTTGTCATAGCCCAGCATCCCGCCGAACTGCAGGGCGGAGGCGATGTCGGCGGCGTCCTTGTAGCGGCCGCGCTCGATCAGCCCGCGCAGGCTCGGCACGCGGCCCACGCCCTCGGGGTGGGGTCCGCCTTGCAGGGCGCGCGCGGTGTCGAGCGCCATGAAGACGTTGCGCGGGGTATGGCACTCCTGGCAGTGGCCGGGGGCGTTCACCAGGTAGGAGCCGCGGTTCCAGCTCTCGGACTGCGAAGGGTCGGGCGTCCAGGGCGTGGTGTCGAGGCCCACCCACTTCCACAGGCCGACGCCGCGGCGGGTGAGCGCGGGGGCTGGGATCTCGGGCGGCTTTTCCGGCGAGGCGACGGGTGCCAGAGTCATGAGATAGGCGCGGATGTCGAGGACGTCCTCCACCTTCATGTGGGCGTAGGAGGTGTAGGGCAGGGCCGGGATCAGGTTCTGGCCTTCGGGCGAGACGCCGCGCATCACGGCGTTGACGAACTGTATGTCGGTCCAGTTGCCGATACCGGTTTCGGCATCGGGCGTCAGGTTCATCGGATAGAAGGTGCCGACGGGCGTCTTGAGCGGGGCGCCGCCGGCGGGAACCGCCGAGTCGATGCCGGCAAGTTCCGGTCCGGGCATGTGGCAGGAATGGCAGCCCGAGGCATGGTAGAGGATCTTGCCGTTGGCGGCATCGGGCGTGTGCTGCGGCAGTGCCGCGGCATCGAGCGGGCGCGGCGCGCTGAGGAACCACACCGCCACCAGCCCCAGCGCCGCGATCAGCGCCAGGGCCAGCAGGTTTCTCTTGGACAGGATACGCAGGGCTTAGTCCGCCGCGCGGTACTTTTCGTGGCAGCTCTGGCAGGACTGGCCAAAAGCAGGGAAAGCCGCCTTGAAGGAGGCCTCGTCGGTGGTCGCCGCCAGGGCGTCGCGGGCGGTGATGAATGTCGCCGTGGCCGCCTCGAAGCCGGCGCGGTCGGTCCAGATCTCGAGCTTGGCCTGGGTCTTGATGGCGCCGCCCGGCTTGGTGTCGTCGCCGAAGGAGTCGGCCCAGTTGGCGCAGGCAGCCCGCTCGTCCGCCAGGGCCTTGTCGACGGCGGCCTTGTCATAGGCGGCCTCGCCCTTGATGATCGGCACCATCACCTTCATCGCGGCGCCATTGGCCTTCATGCAGGCCTGGCGGGCCTCGATCGGCCCCATGTCGGCCATGGCTGCCGACGAAAGCCCGGTGGCGAGCACAGCCGCCGCGAACAGGCCCAGAATACCCTTAGACATCATGTGTGGTCTTCCTCCGCTACCCCGTCCCTGTGACGGTCAACACAGACATTTTAGGCACGTATTCTGTATCACTTCCAATCACAATTTAGTCCCGGTGGACGTCGGTGCGTAACTCGTTGTTCACCTTGCCGTAAAACCGCCCGGAAGCGGCCCTGCCGCCGCCCTGCGTGAGCGGCAAGACCAAACTTAGCAAGATCTTAAGTGCACGAAACCTAGAATGACCATCGGCAATCAGGAAGCATCGCCGGTGACCCCGTCCCAGACCCAGAAGCCCGAGGCCCCCTCCCAGAAGCGGCGCAAGTCGGCACTCAGCCCCGAGCTGCGCGAGGTCCTCCACATGCTGAAGTCGCTCGAGACCGAGTTCGACGGGCAGCGCGTCTCCGAGCGCTGATCCCACCCTGGCCGGACCGCGCTCTAGCTGCGCAGGATCTGAACCGTATCGCGCGCCGAGGAGATCAGTACGGCCAGCGCCTCGTGCCGGGCAGCCTCTGAGCAGGCGCGCTGGAATTTCTGCGCCGCCCAGTCCAGCCGCCGCGCCGCAAAGCTCCGGCCCAGCGTTGCCAGCGTCGCCGCCGAGGCGAGCATGGCGCCGTCCCGCGGGCCGCAATGCACATGCTCAAGTTCACCGATGCAGCTTTCGATGTCCCGACAGGCGCCATCCGAGATCTGCCGCCAGTCTGACGGTGTTATGGCCCGGCGGATCTCGCTGAGCCGCGGCTCGTCGAGGAGGGGCGGCAGGGTTTCCGCAGGCCGTACCGATTCGGCAGGCTCACGGTTCAGCGCCGCCTTCACCGCCTCGTGCAACTCGTTGCGGTTCGCAGGCTTTGGGAGCGCAATGTCGAAGGTGTCGCGCCAGTCGCCGGTCCTGACCGAATCGGCGAGGAAGGCCGAGAGCGCCATCAAGGGCGTGGCCGCGGCCTCGCCGCCCATGCGCCGGATCGAGCGCGCGGCGGTGATCCCGTCCATCACCGGCATCTCGATGTCGAGCACGATCACGTCGAAGCGGCTCTCGGCTGCGCTGTTCACCGCCTGCTCGCCATGGACGACGGCCTCGACGTCGCAGCCCATGCCCTTCAGCATGGCCGCCGTGACAATTCGCATCGGATCGCAGTCCTCCGCCAGCAGAAGGCGCGGGCGGCGTCCGCCGGGCGCGCTGAGGCTCAGCGACTTCCGTTCGAAGCTCCCGCTCATCACCGTGGGCTGTGCCATCATGCGACCTGACCTGTTCCTGAGCGCCTGACGCTAAGGACCAATGGTTGTCAATTGATGATCTGGCCGCCGGGAAACGGCTTATGGTTAACCCTTGATGGAGGCTGTTACTTGGTGCCGAACATGCGGTCTCCGGCATCGCCGAGGCCGGGCACGATGTAGCCATGGTCGTTCAGGTGGCTGTCGACCGAGGCGGTATAGATCGGTACGTCCGGGTGCTGTTCGGCCACGCGCCGGATGCCCTCGGGGGCGGCGAGCAGGCAGACGAGGCGCACGTCCTTCGCACCCCGGTCCTTCAGCTTCTGGATGGCATAGGCCACGGAATTGCCGGTGGCGAGCATGGGATCGACCACGATCACCGGCCGCTCGTCGATGTCGGCGGGGACCTTGAAGTAGTACTCTACCGGCTGCAGCGTGACCGGGTCGCGGTAGAGGCCGATGTGGCCGATGCGGGCGGAGGGCATCAGGTCCAGCATGCCCTCGAGGAGCCCGTTGCCGGCCCTCAGGATCGACACGATGACCAGCTTCTTGCCCTTGAGGATCGGGGCTTCCATCTCCGCCAGCGGGGTCTCGATCGTCTGGGTGGTCATGGGCAGGTTGCGCGCCACCTCATAGGCCAGGAGCAGGCTGATTTCGCGCAGCAACTGGCGGAACACCGCGGAGGGCGTTCCCTTGTCGCGCATCAGGGTCAGCTTGTGCAGGACGAGCGGGTGATCGACCACGACGAGTGACTTCGGAAGCGCGGTGCTGGCCATGGCTTACTCCTTGCGGTTGGCCCGTTTTGCGGAAAGTGCCGCGCGAATTCAAGCGCCCGGGCCGCTCATCCACGGTTTTGCACGGGCCCCTCCCAATGGACCCTTGCGCGAGGCCGCGTTGCCCCCTATATCTGTAACATCAAATGTTACATAAAGGAGTCCGACGTGCCCGCAGAGCCCCCCATTCCGGCCGGAACGCGCATCGGCCATGTGCATCTCAAGGTGTCGGACCTGAAGCGGGCGCTCGACTTCTATTGCGGTGTGCTGGGCTTCGAGCTGCAGCAGCTCTACGGCCGCCAGGCGGCCTTCGTCTCGGCGGGCGGCTATCACCACCACATCGGCCTCAACACCTGGGAGAGCGAGGGCGGCAGCCCGCCGCCGCCGGGCACCCCCGGGCTTTTCCACGTCGCGATCCTTTATCCGACCCGCGCCGACCTCGCCGATGCCTTGAAGCGGCTTGCGGCCCACAACGTGCCGCTCGACGGCGCCTCGGACCATGGCGTT
Source organism: Aestuariivirga sp. (assembly GCA_020252385.1). GTDB lineage: Bacteria > Pseudomonadota > Alphaproteobacteria > Rhizobiales > Aestuariivirgaceae > Aestuariivirga. The sequence continues at coordinate 10,426 of JADCDC010000532.1, read as the reverse complement.
TCGGAAGCCCTCTACCTGCATGACCCGGACCACAACGGCATCGAACTCTATTGGGACAAACCGGAAGGCCAGTGGCCCCGTAACCCCGACGGGAGTTTGAAGATGGTGACCCAGCGCCTCGACCTTCGGGACCTCATCAACACCACGCACGAAAGGAAAGACAGGTGACGAAACTCGTCCTGTTCCCTTTCGATGCGCCAATCAGGTGAGCAAGTTCAGGCGGAAGCCAACTATTTCGCCTGACCCTTGACATAGGCGATGTAGCCCCGGACATCCGCCGCGGGTTCCGTGTAGGCCTTGCCGAGGGTCTTCTCGATGTTGGCCATGAAAGTCTTGGCCCAGTCCGGCAATTTGTAGTCGACGATTGCCAGGAACTCGAGCGTCGCCGCCAGCCGGATGTCCGCGATCGAAGGCTTGGTTCCGCCGATGAATGGCTTGCCATCCATGTAAAATGTATGGAACACACCGAGCGGTTCGGCAATCGCATCAAGCGCCGCCTTCTGGGCCTCTGCCTTGTGCGAGGCGTCCAGCTGCGTGGCCCCTACTTCGCCAGGATACTGCGGAAATCCGAGTGCAGGATATGTTGCGCGTGCGACCAGCGGATAAAGCGAGCCGATGATATAGAACATCGCGCTGTCGATCATCGCGCGCTTTGCAGCAGCCTTCGGGTAGAACTTGGTGATCTGGTGCTTGTTGCTCAGGTACTGCATGATCGCGCAGCTTTCCCAGATGGCGCCCTTGGGCAATTGCTTTGCCTCAAGCATCGGAGTCATGTGGGCCGGGTTCTTGGACAGGAATTCTGGCGTACGCGTCTTGCCATAGACGTCATCCTCCACGAAATCGAGCTTTGCTGCCCGCACGAAAACACGCACCGCCATGTTGTTTACACTGGGCTTGAGAACATGAAGCTTCATCGCAGTCATAAGGTCTTCCTCGTTTCTTTCGGTGATTGCAGTTGGATTTCAGTAGGGGTTCTTGGGCGACCGGTCGGCCGATAGCGTCTTGTTGCGGCTCTTCGTCAATTCTTCGATCGCATCAGCAAGGTGCACTTCTGCGATATTGTAGTCACCCCGCGCGATACGAATATTGTGGGCTGCGAAAAGCACATCGGCGTGCGTGAAGCCGTTTGGCGGCTCGAAGCGGTATGACGCAAGCTCGATCAGCAGGCCGAGCGGATCCGTAAAGTAGATCGAGTCCATGAACCCCCGGTCCTTGACGCCGGAGTGCTTGATGCCGCGCTCGTCGAGCCGCTTGACGGCCTGCAGGAAGGTGACACGTGAGACGGAGAATGCGATGTGATGCACGCAGCCGGGCTCGTTGGGCGTGCGGCGCGGATCAGGCTTCCGTCCTTCGTCTGTAAAGATGGTAATCAAACGGCCGTCGCCGGGATCGAAATAGAGGTGGCTTTCCGAAGCCTTGTCGAGATTGGGCTGCTCAAACACGAAGGGCATGCCGAGGACGCCTTCCCAGAAGTCGATCGAGGTCTGGCGATTGGCGCCGTTCAAGGTGATGTGGTGAACACCCTGGCTTTGAAGTTTTTCCATGTAGTCCCTTCCCGGACAGCATTCCAACCCAGACGACCGACGCTGGGATTTCGCCGCCGGAAATCACCCCACGCAAGTTATGCTCTAGCTTTCAGCGGACACTATTTCAAGTTCGCGCATCCGTCGAGGGTGATTGGACAGTCAGACCGGCGTCGGCCGGGCCGCTCGGCAGTTGAGGGTCAGCCAGCCGCCTGGAGGGCCTTTGGCAGTTCCTCGGCCAGGATCTGCAAGTCCTCCGGCGTGCCCGCGGTGATGCGGATGCAGCGGTTCAAGGGGGCAACACCGGGCATGCGGACAAAGATGCCACAGGCAAGGAGTTGGTCGAGCACGCGCTTCGCGTAATCGCCGTCGCGGCCGAGGTCGATGGTCACGAAGTTGGTTGCGGAGGGGAGCGGCTTCAGCCCGTTTGCGATGGCGAGCCGGGCGATCTCCTCCCGCGCGGCCTTGACCCGCGAGACGACGCTTTCGAGATGCGCCTGGTCGGCCAGTGCGGCGGCCCCGGCGATCTGCCCCATGCGCGTGACACCGAAGTGATTGCGCACCTTGTCGAAGGCGGAGATCAGATCGGCATGGCCGATGCAGTAGCCAACCCGCATGCCGGCGAGGCCATAGGCCTTGGAGAAGGTGCGGAAGCGAAGCACATTGGGGTTGGCGACGTCGAGCGGCGGCAGCGTGCCGTGTGGTGCGAACTCGCCATAGGCCTCGTCCAGCATGAGGAGCGCGCCGCGCGGAAGATCTTCGATCATGGCGGCGACCGTGTTGCCGTCCCACCAGCCGCCCATCGGGTTGTCCGGGTTGGCGAAGTAGATAAGCCGGGCGTTCTCGCGCCCTGCGAGGTCGAGGAGCGAGGCGGGGTCTTCCCGGTCGTTCACATAGGGCGTGGTGACAAGCCTGCCGCCGAAGCCATGCACATGGAAATTGAAGGTCGGATAGGCGCCGAGCGAGGTGGCGACGGTGACGCCCGGCCCGACGAAAAGCCGCACGGCGAGACCGAACAGCCCATCGATGCCTTCGCCCACCATGACATTGGCCGGCGGCACGCCGAGATGGCGCGCCAGCGCCTGCCGGATCTCGTGGTTCTCGGGATCGCAATACTGCCACATCGAGGGTGCGGCCTGGCGCATGGCTTCGATGACTTGGGGCGAGGGGCCGAAGACACTCTCATTGGCGCCGATGCGGGCGCGGAACGCGACACCCGTGCGCCGTTCCAGCGCCTCAGGCCCCACGAAGGGCACGGAGGAGGGAAGCGACGCGACGAGCGGCGTGAAGGGCAGCGGCATCAGACGTATTTCCGCCAGTCGTGCTCCTCGCGGAAGCCGAGGACCTCGCGGATCTTGGCGTTGGAGAGCGGGGCCTCGTTGCCCTTCATCTCGCGCTTCAGCGGGATCTGGGGCACGTGCTTCTTCAGGAACTCCGCGGTGGGTTCCTTCGTGGTGATGGTGTCGTTGACCGCGTTGAAGACCTGGAAGCCGAGGCCGTCCTTTTCGATGCAGAGATGCACGATTTGCCCCAGGTCACGCGCGTCGATGTAGCTCCAGGCGTTGCGCTTGCGGGTCATGGGCTTCTCGAGGAAGCCCCTGAACATGGGGTATTCATGCGGCTCGATGACATTGCCGATGCGGAGCGCATAGATGTCCGCGCCATAGCGCATGGCGAAGGCCTTGGCGGTCTTCTCGTTCACCAGCTTCGAGAGGCCGTAGGAGTCCATCGGGTCGATGTCGTAGTCTTCCTCCAGCGGGAAGTGGTGGTAGTCCTTGTCGCCCTCGGCGAAGCAGACGCCATAGGTCGTCTCGCTCGACGCGATGATGACCTTGCGGATGCCGAGCTTCATCGCCGCCTCGATGACATTGTAGGTCGATATGGTGTTGACGGCGAATGTGGTGTTGTCCGGATTGATCAGCACGCGCGGCACGGCGGCGAAGTGGACGACAGCATCAAGCTTGCCGGGCACCTGGCCCTTGTCATAGCCTTCGAAGCCGAAATGCATGGAGAGCGCGTTGAACACCTGGCCGGAGTCGGTGACGTCGGCGATGAGCGTGTTGACACCGGGGCAGTCGAGCGGCTTCAGGTCCACGTTCAGGATGTCGTAGCCCTTTGCCTTGAGCCATGGAACGACGTGCTTTCCGGCCTTGCCCGAACCACCCGTGAAGACGATGCGCTTTGTCATTCAACCACTCCCAGAGTCCATTGCGGTGAGCGGTGGATACCACGAGTCAGGGCGCGGGCCACAGCAAACTCGTGATGGGTGGCAACGGAGATAATCGTCCTCTCCTGCGCAGCGGGAGAGGAGGGGGCCCCAACGCAGTTGGGGTCGGTGAGGGACCGGGGCTACGGGTGTTTGACTTCCCCTCATCTCCCGTTGCTCCGCAACGGGGTCTTCTCCCGCTGAAGCGGGAGAAGCTGACGAGGCACGCAACTTTCAGCTGGCCTGGGTCGAGGGCTGCGGCGTTTCGTCGTGGGCCATCTCGCGGGCGCGCTCGCGCTGCGCTTCCGCGTGGATGTCGCCCGCTTCGCCTGGCATGACTACCGGAACGGTGAGGCACAGGCTCTGGGTTGGCAGCACGTGCCGCCAGTCGGAGATCAGCTGGCGGTAGGCGCGCCCCACGTTGCGGATGTTGCGGTCGAGATCGTAGAGGCCCAGCGGGTTCACCCGGTTGTTGCGGTGCCTGAGTGCCGTGTCCCAGTCGACCTGGTCGGTGAGGCTGTACCAGGTGAAGCCGACGATGGGCACGCCATCGTTCCTGACGCGCAGCACATTGGCCCATTCCTTCCACAGCCAGTTGACGGCTTCCTGGCCAGTGGGACCTTCCGTGTGATTGGTCTCGGTGTGCATCACCGGAAGGCGGTAGCGGTCGAAGTACTGGCGCGTGATCTCGTCATAGCCGAACACCTCGCCTGCCGCGCGCACATGGCCGTCAGCGCAGACGCGGTGCTCATTGGTGACATAGTAGTCGTTGCCCATGATGCAGTGCTGCTTCAGGCGGTGCGCCAGGAAGAAGCGGTACTCCTCCCGCGTCATGCCGTTGTCGAGCAGGTAGTCGTAGACCTCGCTGTCGACGCGGCGGCCGTAATTGAGGTCGAGCGGCAGGAAGCGCAGCGCGTTCAGGTGCTCCGCCGGCCCGATCGCGGCCGGGTTCTCAGCATGGAAATACTCGGAGGATTCGGACTGGATGAAGATCGCATCCGGCCGCACCTTCAGAATGGCCTGCATGGCGAGCACATTGGCCTTCACGATGTGCTTGATGGCGGTGACGTAGCAGCGGTCGGTTGTCTCCTGCTCGTTCCACCAGCCGTATTTCGCCGAGAAGGTGGCGCAGACGAACATCTCGTTCACCGGCGTGTAGAGCTGCACCCAGGGATAGCGGCTGGCGAAGGCCTGCACATAGGCCTCGAACCGGGCGGGAAAATCCGGGTTCTGGAAGTTGCCGAGCCAGTCCGGCAGGCCGAAGTGGCAGAGGTCGACGATGGGTACGATCCGGAGACGGCGGAGCTCGGCGAAGGTCACGTCGGCGAAGCTCCAGTCATGCCGGCCGGGCCCCAGCAGGGTGCGGTGGATCGGCGGGCCGTAACGCAGGAAGTGAAGCCCAAGCTCCTTGACCAGGGCGAAGTCCTCCCGCCAGTGCTCGTAGAAGCGGCAACTTTCCATCTCGTCGATCCGGGTCCTTCCATGATCGATCGTGGGGTTCGAGTTCTCGATGCCGGTGCAAAACATGAAATTGGCGATGGCGGCGGTTCCTCGCTTGCGGCGGCTCAGGCAGTGGAACGCCGCACGGGCCTTGCGGGTTCATCGCCTGGAACTTTGTGATCCGGCTCTCCGTTCGACCCCCACATAGATCGAGGAGGTACCCATGACTGAACAGTATCAGGACCGGACAGTGGGTGAGAGCGCCTTCGCTGCGGCAAGGGACCGGCGCGCGCGGAGGCTGGGCGAGCCGTTCTTCACGGCGGGCGACTTTGCGGCCTATGCCGTGGCGCTGGTGATGGTCTGCGGGCCCCTGGCCTTCGGGGCATTCGGCCTCTGAGAAAAAGGCAATGGCAAGGACGGCCTGAAGGGAACCAGCCTCCGGGAGTCACGTTGCGGCAGCACGCGCGCTGACGCGCAGCACATCACCTCCTGGAGGAACACCATGCCAAGGGAAAAGACGCTCGAGGATCTCTTCGTCGATACGCTGAAGGACATCTACTATGCCGAAAAGCGCATCCTGAAGAGCTTGCCGAAGATGGCGAAGGGGGCCGAGAGCCCGAAGCTGAAGAAGGGGTTCGAGAAGCACCTCACCCAGACCGAGGGACAGATCGAGCGCCTGGAACAGGTGTTCGAGATCTTCGGCCAGCCGGCCCGCGGCAAGAAGTGCGAGGCCATCGAGGGCATCATCGCCGAGGGCGACACGATCATGAAGGAATACCGCGGCACCGCGGCGCTCGATGCGGGGCTGATCTCCGCGGCCCAGGCGGTGGAGCATTACGAGATCACGCGCTACGGCACGCTCCGGCGCTGGGCCGAGATGCTGGGCAAGCGCAACGCCGCCTCGCTGCTTGACCGCTCGCTGAAGGAGGAATCCGACACCGACGAACAGCTGAACATGATCGCCGAACAGGCGAACGAGACGGCGAAGACTCGCAACGGCAAGTCTGCCGGGAAGTCCCGCAAGGCAGCCAAGAAGGGATTGTCCGGGGGCGAGGCGCGCGCCAAGGTCATGCCTGGCTCGGCCGGCGAAACCGGCCAGACGAACGGCCGGGACGGGGAATAGGCGTTCTCTTGAAGTGCGGAGATGCGCTCTGGAACTGGCCGGGGCGCGTCTCTATCTAAGATTGTGCGATGCTTGCCTGCGGAACCGCACCTTCCTGTTTTCAAACTGGATCGCGGCGGATTATAAGGGCGCCTGCCTGAAGGACGCCCGTGATCTTGAAATCCATACGCTACCTGCTTCTCATTCTCCTGGGAACGTTGCTTGCTGCCTGCGCTGGACCGACGGTCGAGTCGCTGCGCACGCCCGTGCCGGAACCGCTGGTCACGCAATCCAAGGTGCCGGGCTACAGCCGCATCCGCTACTGGGGCGACAATGGCGACGGGCTTCCGCCCGGCATCGTCGAGGAGATCGCCGCCCAGCAGAAGGCGGCCGGCAACCGATCAACCACGCGCAACTTCCTCGCGGTATCGGGCGGCGGCAGTAACGGGGCCTTCGGGGCGGGCCTGCTGTTCGGCTGGACGGCGGCCGGCACGCGGCCCGAGTTCACCGTGGTCACCGGCGTCAGCACCGGATCGCTCATCGCGCCCTTCGCCTTCCTAGGGCCCCCTTACGACGGGTATCTGAGAGAGGCCTATACCGAGGTCTCGGGCGAGGACATCTATGAGCGGAAGGGCGTCCTCACCATCCTGCGCGGATCGGCGTCGGTCGCCGACAACTCGCCGCTGCGCCGCCTCGTCGCGCGCTACGTGACCGACCAGATGCTGGTCGACATCACGCGCGAACACCAGAAGGGGCGCAGGCTTCTCGTGGGCACCACCAATCTCGACGCCGAACGGCCCGTGGTCTGGGACATCGGCGCCATCGCCTCGAGCGGCGTTCCCGGCCGGAAGGAACTCATCCAGGACATCCTGGTCGCCTCCGCCTCGATTCCGGGCGTGTTCCCGCCGGTGAAGATCACCGTGGTGGCCTACGGCATGACCTTCGATGAAATGCACGTCGATGGCGGCACGAGCAACCAGGCCTTCATGTTCCCCTCGAACTTTTCAGTGCGCCAGGCCGATAAGAAGCTGAACCGCAAGGGCATGGACCGCACGCTCTATGTGATCAGGAACGGCAAGGTCACGCCGGAGTTCAGCAAGGTCAAGCCGCGCCTTGCCTCGATCGTCGGCAAGTCGATGAACTCGCTGATCAAGAACCAGGGTATCGGTGATCTCTACCGCATGTACTCCAACGCCCAGCGCGACGGCATTGCCTTCCGCGCCATGTGGATTCCCGACAGCTTCAACTTGACTGAGCCCAAGCCCTTCGACCCGCCCTACATGAAGGCGCTGTTCGACCTCGGCTACGAGATGGGGCGGAACGGCATTCCGTGGTCGGAGCAACCGCCCTGACGCAACTGGCTGCCAGCGTGCCGAGACGGCGGGCGAAGCATCCCTAACTGGAAGTAATGATTGCAATTCCGCTGGAGTTGCGTCACCTTCCCACGCAACGTGCCGGCAGAGCGCGTGTGAGCATGGGAGGCGTGACAGTGCCACTGCTGGAAGTGCGCAATGCATCCAAGAGTTTCGGCGCCATCCGGGCGCTGAACGGCGTGAGCTTCGCGATCGAGCCCGGCGAGGTCATCGGCCTCATGGGCGACAATGGTGCGGGCAAATCCACCATGGTGAAGCTGATCGCCGGCAATTTCCCGCCGACCGAGGGCGAGGTGGTGGTCAATGGCGAGGTCTGTCACTTCCACAAGCCGATCGAGGCGCGCGCCAAGGGCATCGAGGTCGTCTATCAGGATCTCGCCATCGCCGACAATCTCACCGCGGCGCAAAACGTCTTTCTCGGCCGCGAGATCACCAAGGGCTTCTGGCCCTTCAAGGTGCTGCACAAGCAGGCGATGATCGACAAATCGGCAGAACTCTTCGCCGAGCTGAAGTCCGAAACCCGCCCGCGCGACCTGGTGCGCAAGATGTCCGGCGGCCAGCGCCAGGCGGTGGCGATCGCCCGCACCAGGCTCTCCCAGGCGCGCCTCGTGCTGATGGACGAGCCGACCGCCGCGATCTCGGTGCGCCAGGTTGCGGAGGTCCTCGAGCTGATCCGGCGCCTCAAGGCGCAGGGCGTGGCCGTGATCCTCATCAGTCACCGCATGCCCGACGTGTTCGCCGTGTGCGACCGCATCATCGTGCTGCGCCGCGGCACCAAGGTCGCCGACAAGCACACCAACCAGACCTCGCCCGAGGAAATCACCGGCCTTATCACGGGAGCGATCCTTGCAGCCTGAGCAAGCCAAGACCGTTGAAGCCGGGCACGCAGTCATCGGCGATGTGAGCAAGATCAAGGAACAGAGCCTGGTCCAGCGCATCCTGGCGAGCCAGCCCTTCTGGGTGACGGTGGCGCTTATGGTGCTCGTCGTGTTCATGGCCGCACTGGAGCCGAGCTTCGGCACCGTCGCCAACGCCTCCAACATCACGCGGAACTTCGCGCCCTTCGGCATCATGGCGCTCGGCATGACGGTGGTCATCATCACCGGCGGCATCGATCTCTCCGTGGGCTCGATCATGGGGCTCGTCGGCATCGTCGCGGGGCTGTTCCTGACCTGGGAGTATCCCTGGTACGTGGCCTTCGCCATGGGGCTGATGACGGGCATCGCCTGCGGCGCGGTGAACGGCTTCTTCGTCGCCTATGTCAACATGCCGTCCTTCGTGGTGACACTCGGCATGCTGTCGATCGCGCGCTCGCTCGCGGTTGTGTTCTCCGGAAACCAGATGCTCTACAAGTTCGGGCCCGACGCGCCGATCGTGAAGGCCATCGGCCAGGCCCGCTGGCCGGTGCAGACCGAGGGCGACTGGATACCCGACTGGATCCCGCAGTTCTCCTCGCATTTCTGGGTCATGGTGGTGATGGCGCTGTGGCTCGGCTACATGCTGAATTTCCGGCCCTGGGGGCGGCACCTGCTGGCGATCGGCGGCAACGAGAACGCCGCGCGCCTCACTGGCGTGCCGGTCGACTGGATCAAGTTCCAGGCCTATGTGTTCTCCGCCTTCACCGCGGCCGTCGCCTCGCTGCTGCTGCTCGGCTACAACGGCTCGGCCATCAACGCCATGGGCCAGGGCCATGAACTGCGCGTCATCGCGGCCACCGTCATCGGCGGGGCCAACCTCATGGGCGGGGCGGGCACCGCCTTCGGCGCCATCATCGGCGCGGCCTTCCTGGAGGTGATCCGCAACGCGCTGCTGATGGCGGGCATCGATTCCAACTGGCAGGGCGCGTTCGTCGGCGCCTTCATCATTCTTGCGGTTCTCCTGGGCCTTCAGAGCGGCGGCAAGTCCGTGATTGCCGCCACCGTGGAGCGGATCTTCCCCCGGAAACACCGCTAGGAACCCGATGTCGCTGCGGGAGAGAAAACAGTGACGAGAAAATGTGGAGGAGAAGACAAATGAAGAAATTCCTGATGACTGCCGCGGTGGCGATCGGCGCCATGACCATGGCCGTATCCGCCGCACAGGCGAAGTACACCTTCGCCCTGGTGCCGAAGAACATGAACAACCCCTTCTTCGACCAGGCGCGTGATGGCTGCAAGAAGGCCGAGGCCGAGTCGAACGGCGCCTTCGAGTGCATGTACATCGGCCCTGGCGAGCATGGCGGCGGCGACGAGCAGGTCGCCATCGTGCAAGACCTCGTGGCCAAGAAGGTCGACGGCATCGCTGTTTCGCCGTCCAACGCCGCCGCCATGGCCGTGGCGCTGCAGGCCGCCAAGGAAGCCGGCATCCCCGTGCTGACCTGGGACTCGGACCTCCTGCCCGAGAACAAGGATCTCCGCGTGGCTTACATCGGCACGCACAACTACGAGATCGGCACCAACCTGGCCAAGCTGATCAAGGCGATCAAGCCCAATGGCGGCACGGTCTGCATCCAGTCGGGTGGCGCTGCGGCGGCCAACCACAATGAGCGCATGCAGGGCATCCGCGACGAGCTCTCCGGCACCAAGTCCGCCGCCTCGCCTGGCGACCGGCTGACGGGACAGGGCGGCTGGACGGAAGCCGAAGGCTGCCCGCTCTACACGGATGACGACTTCCCGCGCGCCGTGCAGCAGTTCGAGGACTTCATGGCGGCCAACCCGAACCTCGACGCCTTCGTGCCGACGGGCGGCTTCCCGCAGTTCATCCCCGACGCGAACCGCGCCGCGGTGGGCAAGATCGGAAGAGC
>JADCDC010000531.1 GCA_020252385.1 Aestuariivirga sp. | reverse complement strand
GCCTTCGTCCATCCAGGAACAGATCGAACGGCTCGAAGTCCACTACCTCACGAACCCGGACGACAATCTTCACTTCGCCTTGCTCTCCGACTGGAAGGATAGCGTCAGTGAGAGCGATCCGGGTGATCAAGGGCTTCTTGCCGCTGCCGCATCGGGCATGGGCGCACTCAACGCGCGCTATGGTCCTGCCACGGCAGGCCCGCGCTTTATCCTGCTTCATCGCCGCAGGTTGTGGGCAGAGAGCGAAGGCCGCTGGATCGGCTGGGAAAGAAAGCGTGGCAAGCTGCATGAGATGAACCGCTGGCTGCGCGGTGCGCGCGACACAAGTTTCATGGCCGTCGGTGGCCTCATGCCTGTGCCCCCGCAAGCCGTGCGATACGTGATCACTCTCGATGCGGACACGCGCCTGCCTCGCGATACTGTTCTGAAGCTCATCGGCAAGATGGCACACCCGCTGAACCATCCGCGGTTCGAAGCGAATACCGGCCGCGTGAGCGAGGGCTATGCCATTCTCCAGCCGCGCGTCACGCCTTCCCTGCCCATCGGGCAGGAAGGCTCACTGTTCCAGCGGATCTTCTCGAGCGTCAGCGGCATCGATCCCTATGCATCGGCGGTGTCGGACGTCTACCAGGACATGTTCGGCGAAGGATCATACGCGGGCAAGGGCATCTATGACGTGGACGCCTTCGAGGCCGCGCTTGAAGGCCGCATTCCACCCTCAACCCTTCTCAGCCATGACCTTTTCGAGGGCGTATTCGCCCGCGCGGGCCTCGCCTCCGATGTGGAGGTCGTGGAGGACTTTCCGTCGCGCTATGACATCGGCGCCCTCAGGCATCACCGCTGGGCGCGCGGCGATTGGCAACTCCTGCCATGGATCATGGGCCGGGTGCCGCCGAAGGACCCGGGTTCACCGCTCAAGCCGATCCCACAGGTGGGCCGCTGGAAGATGATCGACAATCTGCGCCGAACATTGACAGCACCGCTGGCGATGCTGGCGCTCATCGCAGGCTGGGTCCTTCCGCCTGCCGCAGCCCTCGTCTGGACGGCCTTCATTCTGGCCACCATCATCATTCCGCCGCTCATCCCGGTTGTAGCCGCCATTCCTCCCCGCCGCGCCGGCATCACCGCGGCCAGCCACGTCCGGGCGCTGGCTGGCGACTTCCGGCTTTCACTCGCCCTGTCAGGGCTGGTGATCACCTTCCTTGCACATCAGGCTTGGCTGATGAGCGATGCGATCATCCGCACGCTCCATCGTGTCTTCATCAGCCACCGAAACCTTCTCGAATGGGTTCCCGCCGCGCAGGCGGGCACGGGCCGCAGCCTCACCCTCTCCAGCTTCTATCGGCAGATGGCAGGCGCACCGGCACTGGGGGCCACTGCAGTAGCGCTGTCCATCGCTGCCGGACAAGGCGCATGGCCACTGGCCCTGCTGTTCGGGCTGGTATGGTGCGCCTCCCCCGCCATCGCGCTCCGTGTCAGCCTCACGCCCAGCGGCGGCGGACAGGTTCCCGTGACGGAAGAGGATGCCCGCGCCCTGCGCCTTACGGCACGCCGCACCTGGCGATTTTTCGAGAGCTTCGTCACACCCGCCGACAACATGCTGCCGCCCGACAATTTTCAGGAAGCTCCAACCCCCGTCCTGGCGCATCGCACGTCACCCACCAACATCGGTCTCTATCTCCTCTCCATCGTCAGCGCACGCGACTTCGGATGGATCGGCACCCGAGAGGCCATCGAGAGGCTGGAGGCGACGCTCGAGACGATGAAGCGGCTGCAGCACTTCAAGGGTCATCTCTTCAACTGGTATGACACACGCGATCTTCGCCCGCTGGAGCCCCACTACGTTTCATCGGTGGACAGCGGAAACCTCGCCGGCCACCTGATTGCGCTGGCCAACGCCTGCAGCGAATGGCGGCAGTCCCATCAAACCCCGGAACAAGGCTTGGCAGGCATTGGGGATGTCATCGACATTGCACGGGACGAAACCGCGATACTGCGCGACGGACCCCGCACTCAGACCGTGACATTGGCGCAACTCGACGATTCACTGGCAGCACTCGCTGCCGCTACGCGCAAACCCCTGCAGGCGGGCGAGACCTTCTCCTCGCGCCTGTCGGTCCTCTCCTTTGATGCCGACACGGTTGCAGACATCGCGCTGGCACTCTCGAGTGAGCGCGGTGCAGTCTCATGCCGCGACATGCTGTTCTGGGTGCAGGCGATTGCCAGCACGATCGATGCGCATAAGGCGGACACCCGCGAGGTGGATGCGCGCCTCCATGCGCTTGAGGCCATCAGCCGCTCCATGGCGCTCGACATGGATTTCACGTTCCTCCTCGACCGCGACAGGATGCTTCTATCGATCGGCTATCTCGCCAATGAAGGAAAGCTCGACGAGAACTGCTATGATCTGCTCGCCTCCGAAGCGCGGCTTGCGAGCTTCTTCGCGATCGCCAAGGGCGACATTCCGGCCCGGCACTGGTTCCGGCTGGGGCGGTCGGTCACGCCCGTGGCGCATGCGTCTGCGCTGGTCTCATGGTCCGGCTCGATGTTCGAATACCTCATGCCCTCGCTCGTCATGCGGGCGCCAGCCGGAAGCCTCATCGAGCAGACCAGCTGCCTGATCGTCCGCCGGCAGATCGACTATGGAACGTCTCTCGGCCTGCCATGGGGCATTTCGGAATCCGCCTACAATGCGCGGGATCTCGAGTATACCTATCAGTACTCCAACTTTGGCGTTCCCGATCTCGGTCTGAAGCGCGGCCTTGCCGAGAACATCGTCATCGCACCCTATGCCTCGGCGCTGGCGGCCATGGTCGATCCCGCAGCCTCAACCGCCAATCTCACCCGGATAGGATGCGCGGGAGGGCTTGGAAGCCACGGCTTCTACGAGGCTCTCGACTATACGGCCACGCGGGTGCCTGAGGGCACGGACGTCGCGATCGTCAAGGCGTTCATGGCACATCACCAGGGCATGACGATTGTCGCCATCGCCGACGCCCTGCTCGCCGGAAGGATGCGCGCGCGCTTTCATGCCGAGCCGATCATCCAGGCAACTGAGTTGCTGCTGCAGGAACGCATGCCGAGGGATGTTTCAGTTGCGAAGCCTTGGGCGGCCGAGGTCAAGTCCGGCATCAGGGCGCGCGACGTGGAACCCGGCGGCGGTCGCCGCTTCTCCTCCGGCCGGCAGGCCGCGCCGGCAACGCTCCTTCTGTCCAACGGCCGCTTCACCACGATGCTGACCACAGCCGCTTCCGGATACAGCACATGGGGCAGGATCGCCTTGACGCGCTGGCGTGAGGACTCCACCAGCGATGACCACGGCACTTACATCTACCTGAGGGACGTCAACAGCGGCGTGGTCTGGTCAGCGGGCGTGCAGCCCATCGGCAGCGAACCCGACTCCTACCAAGTGAACTTCACCGAGGACCGTGCCGAGTTCACCCGGCAAGACGGCACGCTTTCAACCCTGCTCGAGGTGCTTGTCTCGCCGGAAGAGGATGCAGAGGTTCGCCGCGTGTCGATCACAAACGCGGGGAGCGCGGCACGCGTCATCGATGTGACCTCCTACGCTGAAATCGCATTGGCGCCGCAGGCCGACGACATGGCGCATCCGGCCTTCTCCAAGCTCTTTGTCGAGACTGATAACCTGTCCAATGTCGGGCTTGTGGTCGCGACCAGGCGAAAGCGCGCGGCCGGTGAGGCGGAACTCTGGGCCGGTCACATGGCCGCCGTCGATGGTGAGGCCGTCGGCAAGCTGCAGGTCGAAACCGATCGCGCCCGCTTCCTTGGCCGTGGCCATGGCGTGCGCACGCCCATTGCGGTGATGGACGGGCGAGCCCTGTCCAACACTGCGGGAACGGTGCTCGACCCGGTCTTCGCGCTGAGGCAGCGCGTGCGGGTCCAGCCCGGCACCACGGTTCGCATCGTCTATTGGACGATGGCGGCATCGAGCCGGCAGGCGCTTCTCGACTGCGCGGACAAGCATCGCGATACGGCGTCCTTCAGCCGTGCGGCAACCCTCGCCTGGACACAGGCGCAGGTTCAGCTCCACCATCTCGGCATCACGGCGGGCGAGGCGGCAGCGTTCCAGCAGCTTGCCGGCCACCTCATCTTCGCCACGCCCGCCCTGCGCCCCTCCTCCGGCACGATCATGCGCGGCGCAGGAGCGCAGTCCGGCTTGTGGCCCCAGGGCATATCAGGCGACCTGCCGATCCTGCTGCTGCGGATTTCCGACAGCGAGAACCTCGACATCGCCCATGAGCTTCTGCAAGCCCACGAATACTGGCGGATGAAGGGACTGGCAGTCGACCTGGTGATATTGAACGAGCGTCAGTCCTCCTATGTGCAGGACTTCCACATCGCGCTGGAAACCCTCGTGCGGACGATGACGACACGGGCCCGCCCCTCGTCCGGCGAGCAGGTGCAGGGCCGTGTCTTCGTGTTGCGCGCCGACCTGATCCCCGCCGAGACACGATCGCTCCTGTCCTCGGTTGCGCGGGTGGTCCTCGTGGCGCAACGTGGCAATCTGCTCGCCCAGCTCGAGCGGCTGGCGGAAACCTCCATCACCGCCAGGGCCGTTCCTGCAAGGACGATCCCGGCCGAGGACGGCCTCGCAACTCACCCCGCCATGCCCGAACTCGAGTTCTTCAATGGAATCGGCGGGTTTGCCGATGATGGCCGGCAATACGTCACTGTGCTGGGGCCCAGCCAATCGACGCCAGCGCCATGGATCAACGTGATCGCCAATCCATCCTTCGGGTTCCAGGTTGCCGCCGACGGCGGCGGATACACATGG
>JADCDC010000530.1 GCA_020252385.1 Aestuariivirga sp. | reverse complement strand
CGGCTTCATCGCCACCTCGCGCGTCTTCCCATCGCGTGATTGCAGCAGCAGGATTCCCTCGCCCGACTGGGTATAGTAGATCTCGCCCCGGTCGCGCCGGGCGTGATAGTGGCCCCGCGTCATGAAATACTCATCGCCCACGCGGCCCGGCATCATGGTGGTGGTGCCGAAGAAGAGATCGGAGCCCTCGGCGCGATATTCCGTCACCTCGTAGGTCACGAGGTCGCCCTTGTCCTCCAGAAGCGCATCGAGTGCTGCGTCATCGCGGTAGATGCCGCGGAATTCGCTGAGCCGCTTGGTGTACTTTCCGGTGCTGGGCGAAATCACGCCCGTGAGCGGATCAATGGTGACGCCTTCAGGCAGCATGTTGGGGCCCTTGTTGACTGCCGTTACACTGCGGCAAGCGGTTCCTCATGACGGCCGAGGTTATGATCCCGGCCATTCCCCAGCAAGGCCAATCTGCGGCGCTTTGGGTTACGGGAAAACTGCACTAATCTCTCCCCATGCTGACGGCGCGCGACAGACATGTGAAGGACGGGGAACCGATCGTGATCGGCTGGCGGGAGAGGGTGAGCCTGCCGCAGCTGGGTGTTGGCACCTTCTCCGCCAAGATCGACACGGGTGCCCGCTCGGCGGCACTTCATGCCACCGACATCGAAAGGGACGACCACCACGTGACCTTCGTGCTGCCTCTGCCCAAGCGCCGGCACCATTGCCGCCTGCCGCTCAAGGGCATGCGCAAGGTGAAGAGTTCGAGCGGGCACACCGAGACGCGCGCCGTGGTCGAGACGGAGGTCAAGATCGGCAAGCTCATCCTCAGGATGGAGGTGACGCTCACCGACCGGACCGACATGGGCGTTGCCATGCTGATCGGCCGCAACAGCATCGGCCATGACTTTCTCGTGCATCCGACCAAGACCAACCTCCTCTCCGCCCGGAAACGCAAACCCACATGAAGATCGCACTGCTCACCCGCAATCCGAAGCTCTACTCGCACCAGCGCCTGATCGAGACGGCGGAACGGCGCGGGCATGAGATGGTGCCCATCGACTATCTCAAGTGCTACATGAACATCACCTCCAAGAATCCGGAGCTGCGTTATCTCGGCGAGAGGCTCGAGGGCTTCGACGCGGTGATCCCGCGCATCGGCGCCTCGCACACATTCTATGGCATGGCGGTGCTCCGGCAGTTCGAGATGATGGGCGTCTATCCGGTGAACGAGTCGGTCGCGATCGGCCGCTCGCGCGACAAGCTGCGCTCGCTGCAGCTTCTGGCGCGCGACGGCGTGGGACTGCCCGTTACCGCCTTCGCGCATGATTCGAAGCGCACCGACGATCTGCTCTCGATCGTGGGCGGCGCGCCGGTGGTGATCAAGCTGCTCGAGGGCACGCAAGGCATCGGCGTCGTGCTCAGCGAGACGCACAAGTCGGCCAAGTCGGTGATCGAAGCCTTTCACGGCGCCGACATCGCCATCCTCGTCCAGGAATTCATCAAGGAAGCGGAGGGCCGCGACATTCGCGCCTTCATCGTGGGGCGCAAGCTGCTCGCCGCCATGGAGCGCAAGGGTGCGAAGGATGATTTCCGTTCCAACCTGCACCGCGGCGGCTCCGCCAGCATGATCGAGCTGACGGCGGCGGAGAAGGCGACCGCCCTCAAGGCCGCGCGCTCCATGGGCCTCAACGTGGCGGGTGTCGACATGCTGCGCTCGAGCCACGGCCCGGTGGTGATGGAGGTGAATTCCTCGCCCGGCCTCGAGGGCATCGAGAAGGCAACGGGCGTCGACGTGGCGCTCGCCATCATCAAGTTCGTCGAGCGCCACGCCAAGCCAGGCCGCACCAAGACGAAGGGCAAGGGATGAGCGCCTTCACGCTGGGCGAGATCGACGTGCAGCCGGGCCAGCGCGCCACCGTGGACCTGCCCGTCAGCATGCTCTCCAACCATACACATGTGGCTCTGCCCGTGCATGTGGTGCATGGCGAGGAGGAAGGCCCCGTGATGTTCCTCTCGGGCGCCATCCACGGCGACGAGATCCAGGGTGTCGAGATCATCCGCCGCGTGCTCAACCACCCGCATCTGATGAAGCTTCGCGGCACGCTCCTCGCCGTGCCGATCGTCAACAGCTTCGGCTTTCTTAACCACACGCGCTACATGCCGGACCGGCGCGACCTGAACCGCTGCTTCCCCGGCTCCGACCGCGGCTCGCTGGCGAGCCAGGTGGCCGACATCTTCTTCCGCGAGGTGGTACTGAAATGCCGGTATGGTATCGACTTCCACACCGCCGCCCTCCACCGCACCAACCTGCCGCAGGTCAGGCTGGCGCCGGAACAGCCCGAATTGCTGGCGATGGCGGAAGCCTTCGCGCCGCCGGTGATCCTGATCTCCAAGCTGCGCGAGAAGTCGCTGCGGCTCGCTGCCGGCGAGGCGGGCGTCAAGGTGCTGCTCTATGAGGGCGGCGAGGCGCTGCGCTTCGAGGAAGGGGCGATCGACGCCGCGGTCAAAGGAACGCTCCGCGTGATGGCGCATCTCGGGATGATCGAGGCCGTGCCGCGCCGCCTGGCGCCGGCGACCGTGTTTTCCGACGCCAGCGCATGGGTGAGGGCGCCGGAGAGCGGCATCCTCCACACCACCCGCCGCATCGGCGACCGGGTGGGCAAGCGCGAGGTGGTGGGCGTCGTCGCCGATCCCCTCGGCTCCGCCTCGCTTCCGATGTTCGCCGAGGACGATGGCATCATCGTGGGCCGCACCAACCTGCCCATCGTCAACCGCGGCGACGCGGTGTTCCACATCGCCAGGGCCAAGCCGCTCTCGACCATCCAGGAGCACGGCGAAACTGCGGTGACGCTGGCGGACGAGGACGAGATCATCTGATCACATGCCTGCGGCGGGGAACGAGAATGCGGCTTTGCCCCACAGTTCCTTCACACGCGCATCGCGGCCGCAGGCTTTGCGATAGCGCTTGTAGGCTTCCGACTTCGCGATGAGACCAAATCGGGTGAGGATCGTATCGCCGCTCTGATAGTAGTCCTGGTGATAATCCTCCGCCGGATAGAAGCTCGGATTGCTGCCCAGCTTTACGGCAACGGATTCGCCAAGGTCCTTCGCAGCCTGATCCAGCGCGAGGGATGCAGCCTTTCTCTGCCGGGGATCCAGCGGGAAGAGCGCAGGGATGTAGCTGTCGCCCCGGTCGCAGAACTGGCCTTCACCATCCACCACGTCGATGGTGCGGAGGAAGTGTGCGGTGAGCTGCTCGTAGGTGATGATCTTCGGATCGAACTCGACCTTCACGGCCTCGGTGTAGCCCTTGTGGCGGCGGTAGGTGGGGTTCGGCGTGGTGCCGCCCGCAAAGCCCGAGACCGTGGAGGTGACACCCTTCACCTTGTCCATGTCGGCCTCGACGCACCAGAAGCAACCGCCCGCGAAGATCGCGGATTCGGCCCGGGCAAAGGCAGATGATGCAAGCATTAGCACGGCGGCT
>JADCDC010000053.1 GCA_020252385.1 Aestuariivirga sp. | reverse complement strand
GTCGATCTTGAGATCGGGAGCCTTCTGCCTTGCCATTCGGAGCGCCTCGACGACCTTGTCGACATCGGGATGGCTGCCGCTGCCCTTTGTGGAAAAGGAGAGGAGTGCCACACGCGGTTCCTCGCCGAGAATCAGCGCAGCACTCCGCGCCGAGGCGATGGCTATGTCGGCGAGTTCCGCCGCGGTCGGCTGCACATTGACCGCACAATCGGCGAACACCAGCCGCCTCTCTGGCCATTGCATGAGGAAGAAGCTGGACGGCGTCGCAATTGCTCCCGCTGGACCGATGGTCATCAAGGCGGCCTCGATGACGCGCGATGTTGGATGAACGGCCCCGGCCAGCATGGCATCCGCGTCCCCGGCCGCAACCGCCACGCTCGCGCGATAGAGCGGCTTTCGCAGAAGCCGCGCGGCCATCGCGTCCGTCATCTTCTCGCGGTGCTGCCGCACGACAGCGATGTGGCGGGGCAGCACATCAGGAACAGTTTCCGCATCGAACACCACGGGTTCCGCCAGATCCTCAGCGAGCAATATCTCGGCCGCCGCGCGGATCCTGTCATCCTCGCCTTCCGGCAAGACGAGCCTCAGCCTCCTGCCCCTGATCCTCGCCTTTGCTTCATCGATCGCAATCATCTTGTTTCCCTTGGAGGGTTGCCTTGGCGATTTCAGGTTGCAGCACCAAGACAGAAGAGAGCCTTCCCCGCTCGGCCTTCTACCATGGGAGGTGTTGGTGACGAGCGCGAGAATCCACAATGTGGCCCGGCCAGCGCCACATTCGCTGTTCAAGTTGTTGCAGGTCAGCTGTGTGTTTGCGTGAACACAATGGTGAACACCCGCCGCGGGACGGCCGCAGACAGGGGAGTTGGCAGACCATGGGTCATGCCGTCGATTCGGGGATAACGAGTCCGTTCAAGACAATTGGCGTGCAGTTCGTGGGCCACGCGGCCCCGGACGAAGTGCGCGTTCATTCTGCAGGAGCCACAACATGACGCAGAACAGCCGTCCAACCGAACGGCCGTCGCCAGCCGCCAAGGACCATGCTGCTCCGGCGGACAGCGGACGGGTGTCGGCGCCCGGCAGCGAGCCCTTCTCGCGCGAGGAACTGCTGGCGCGCTATCGGCGGCAGCGGGCCCTGCCTGAAGACCCGTTCGAGCAGGGTGGCCGCCCGACACCGCCGCCGGGTTACCGCGAGAAGATCATGTCGCAGCCCAAACCCACGGCCCTCTTCATGGAGCGGGAACCGGTGACGGAAGCCACCGAAAGCGTGGCGGCGTCGAAATGGAAAGGCCTGAGCCTCGGCCAGACATTTGCCGTTGCAGCCGCCATGGCACTGGCCGGGGGGGCAGCCGTGGGAATTGTGAACGCCAAGCTCTTCCCGCATTCCGGGACGACCGCGGTCCGCCCGGCGAATCCCGCGCCCGTCCAGGCGAGCGCTGTTGTAACGACAGTTCCCGTCACCGCCACGGTTCAGACGACGGTGATCACCAAGAAGCCCGTGCCGACGGCGACACTTGAAGTGGCGGATGTTGCGGGCGAGACGAACAGTTTCATTCCGCTGGCTCTCCACGCCCAGCCCGCGGATCTCGGGAGCGACATACTGCTCAAGATCTCGGGCATTCCGGAAGGAGCCTATCTCACATCCGGTCGCAGGGACGACGACAAGGTGTGGGCGTTGACGCCGGCCGAAATCAAGAACGTGAGACTTGTGGTTCCGGAGGCGCAGGAGCCGAAGATCGACCTTGCAGTCGCCGCATTCGAGCAGAAGACCGGCGAACTCGCCGCCCCGGTGAAGACCATGACGATCGCCCTTTCCGACGTTGTGGTCCAGCCTGCCTCGGCCCCACCGCCCACGCAGATGGCCTCGGTGATGGCAAGCGGCAAGTCGGGCCACCCCGCACCCATCCCGTCGCCAGATGGCATGAGCCTCGCCGCCCACGCACCGGAGACAGGCGCGGTGCGCTCCCTCGTTCTCGCCGGAGATGCGCTTCTGAAGGCCGGGGACGTAACGGCGGCGCGCAATTCCTATGAGCAGGCCTGGACCGGAGGCTCGCCCGCAGGCGCCTATGGCCTGGCGCGGAGCTATGATCCGGTCGTGCTCGCCGGCCTTGCCCGCAAGAATGCGGAGCCCGACAAGGCGAAGGCGCTTGAGTGGTACGAGCGCGCTGCCTCCGGCGGCCACGCGAATGCCGCTGACTCGATCGTCCGGCTTCAGCTGAAACGTTAGCTCGAAGGCTTGCCCGACAGCGCGGCGTCGAGCTTGCGGTCCCGGCCATAGACGTCAGGCCGGAACTCGATGCTGCCCCCGTCGCCCTCGAAGGCGGTGGCATAGATCATGTGCACGGGGATGCGCTCAGGGAGCGGCACGCGGGTCGTCTTGCCACTGGCAAAGGCCGCGTCGATCCGGGGCTGGGACCAACCCGCGATCTCGCCGACAAGGCGATAGGTAAGGTCCATGGGCCGTGACAGCCGGATGCAGCCATGGCTGAAGGCGCGCGCGGTGGCCAGGAACTTGTCCTTCGAGGGCGTGTCATGGAGATAGATGTTGTGCGGGTTCGGCAACATGAACTTCACCTTGCCAAGCGCATTCTTGGGCCCCGGCTTCTGGCGGAAGGTGAAGGGGAAGCGGCCAGGACCATAGGCATTCCAGTTTATGCCACCCCATGACGAGAGCTTGCCGTTGACGAAGATCTCGAAGTCCGAGGCATAGGCCATCGGGTTCTTTCTGAGCTTGGGGAGCATTTCCTTGGTGGCAATCGAATAAGGCACCGTCCATGTCGGATTGATCTCGACGTACTCGAGTTCGTCCGAAAACTCCGGCGTCTGGGTGGCGACCGCGCCGACCACCACATCCATGCGGTCGACCACGCCGTCATCCTCGATCTCCGTCAATTCGAAGCCCGCGAGGTTCACCATGAAGTGGTGCGGCCCAAGGTCTTCCGGCATCCAGCGCCAACGCTCCATGTTGAGCATGATCTGGCGGGCGCGCTCGGCGGGCGGCACGTTCATCGCCAGGATCGTCTGCTTGCCGATCAGCCCCTTCGCCTCGAGGCCGTGCCGCATCTGGAAGCTGCTGACGGCCAGCACGGTATCCGGATCGAAGGCCTCGCCGGTCTCGCCACCACCCGGATGATCGCCGGTCATGATCAGCACCTCGCGAATCGCGGGGATGCGCGGATCGCTGGCGCCCGGCTCGATGTTGGTGCCCGTCGGTATCTTCGGCCACTTCATCGTTTCTGCCGCGGTGCGGTACACCGCCAGCATCTTCTTCAGCGCCTGGTAATGCGGATTCTGCGATTCGAAGCTGGCGAGGAAGGCATTGGGGTCGTTCTGCTTCTTGAGGTCCGTCAGTATACGGAGCACATCGATTGTCTTGCGGTTCCGGAACAGCCGCTTGTCGACCTTCTGCGGCGTCAAGCGGCCGATCTTGAGGTCGGCGGCGTAGGCGACGAAGAACGCCGAATAGAAGAGTTCCGCCATCGCGGCGTTCTCGGGATCGTACTCATCGAGGGAATCGCGAAGTTCGATCAGCGCGTCGATCGGATAGTCATCCGGATTAAGGCCATCGTCGGCTGCATCCGCGAGGCGCTGCAGGAATGGCGTCATTCGGCCGGTGCCGACCCAGTAGATGGGGCCTGCGTCGTGCAGGTAGTGCTGCAGGAGTGCCGGCCGAATACGCTCGAGCGGAAGGGGAAGGCGCTCCGGATCCTGGAGGATCTCGGCGATCACATTGGCCACGTCCTCGGGATCCTGGACCTTCGGGGTGCCCTGGGCATGGCCCGGCAACGCCGGGATTGCCCAAATGATCACCTCCAGAATCACTATGGTCGCCCTTTGCAGCATGTCGCCTTCCTTCACCTGGACTTGGGCTTGATCATAGCGCCTGATCCCGCCCGTTGTCCCTTACACGTTCAGCAGCAGGTATTCCCGTTCCCAGGAACTGATGACCCGGCGGTAATTCTGCATTTCCTCATACTTGACGTCATTGTAGGCCTCGCAGAACTTCTCGCCCAGCACCTGCTTCAGGGCCTTGGTGTAGTTCAGCTTGTCGAGACTCTCATCCAGGCTGATCGGGAGCGTGTGCGCATAGCGGTAAGCCGATCCCTCGACCGGGTCGGAGGGCTTGATGCGCTCCACCATGCCGAGATAGCCGCACGCGAGGGAGGCGGCAAAGGCAAGGTAGGGGTTGGCATCGGCACCTGGAACGCGGTTCTCCACACGGGTGTTGCTGGCGTCGGAAGACGGCACCCGGAGAGACACCGTGCGGTTGTCGACCGCCCAGTGCACATTGGTCGGCGCGTCGGAGTCAGGGACCAGCCTTCGATAGGAATTGACGTTCGGCGCGCACAGCGAGAGGGCTGCCGCAAGATAGCGCTGCAGACCGCCGATGTGGTTGAGGAACAGCTTGGATTGTGCGCCGTCCTTGCTGGCGAAGATGTTCTTGCCGGTCTTCACGTCCATCACCGACTGATGGATGTGCATGGAGGAGCCGGGCTCGTTCTCATGCGGCTTGGCCATGAAGGTCGCATACATGTCGTGCTTCAACGCCGCCTGCCGGACGGTGCGCTTGAACAGGAACACCTGGTCGGCGAGTTCCAGCGGATCGCCGTGGTTGAAGTTGATCTCGAGCTGTGCCGGGCCGCTCTCGTGGCTGAGCGTGTCGACATCGAGTTCCTGTGCCTCACAGAAATCATAGATGTCCTCGACGATCGGATCGAAATCATTGGCAGCGTCGATGCCGTAGGCCTGGCCGCCCGGCTCCTTCCGGCCCGACCGCCCGACCGCGGCATCGAGCGGGTAGTCGGGGTCGAGGTTCCGCTTCACCAGATAGAATTCGAGTTCCGGCGCCACGACGGGCCGCCAGCCCTTCTCCTTGTAGGCCTCGAGCACGCGCCGCAGAACGTGGCGCGGCGAAATCTCCACCGGTTCGTCATTGAGATGGAAGGCATCGCAGATGACCTGTGCCGTCGGCTCCGAATACCAGGGAACGAAGCGGATGGTATCGGGATCGGGCTTCATGTAGATGTCGATGGCGCTGTCGCTCACCGCGCGGGTATCCTGCGTGTAGCGCCCGTTGATGGTGAGGGTGAACACTTCTTCAGGGATGCGCAGCCCGCGGGAGCGGTTGCCCGACAGAAATTTCTTCGGAGGAAGAATCTTGCCGCGCGCCGTGCCGTTCATGTCGGCCACGAGGCATTCCACCTCGCTGATCTTGTGGTCGTGCAGCCATTCCTCAAATCGCGATTGGGTCATGATATTCCAGTTATTGTTGAAACGCGCGCAATGTAGCCCGGAAGCTTGACCGGACGAAAGGGGGGCCGCTAAACCCCATGCCGATGGCAAAATCGATCAGTGCACCCTCCTATTACCAGGCAACCGCAACCCCCTCCCCCAAGCACCCCCCACTCATGGGCGATGTCTCCGCCGATGTCTGCATCGTTGGCGGGGGGTACACCGGGCTTTCGGCGGCCATTGAACTCGCCGATTCCGGATACAAGGTCATCGTCCTCGAGGCGGAGACCGTCGGGCATGGCGCATCCGGGCGAAATGGCGGCCAGATCTGCACGGGCTTCTCCTCGGGGCAGGACAAGATCGCCAGCCAGCTTGGCCGGGAAGACGCCAGGCGGTGCTTCACGCTCGCCGAAGAGGCAAAGCAGCTGCTGAAGGACCGCATTGCACGTTACGACATCGATTGCAACCTCAGATGGGGGTACCTCCACGCTCTGCCGAAGCCCAACCGCATGGACGGGCTGAAGCAATGGAAGGAGGAGTGGGACGAGCTGGGTTACACCGACACCACCATCCTGACCAAGGAGGAGCTGGAGGAACGGCTTGGCACACGCGCCTACCATGGTGCGCTGCGGGAGGGTGGTGCTGGCCATTTCCATCCGCTGAACTACTGCCTCGGGCTGGCGCGCGCTGCTACGTCTGCGGGCGCCACGATTCACGAATTCTCGCGGGCCGTGGAGGTGGACACCGGAGCGAAGCCTTACGTTCGGACAGCGGGCGGAAAGGTGAACGCCAGGTTCGTCATCATCGCCTGCAACGCCTATCTCGGCCGGCTGGTGCCGAAGCTCTATGGCAAGGTGATGCCGGTGACGAGCTACATCATCGCCACCGAGCCGCTCGGCGAGAACCGTGCGCGCGCACTGATCCGCGATGGCGAAGCGGTCGCGGACACGAACTTCATCGTCGACTATTTCCGCACCACCGCGGATACCCGGCTGCTGTTCGGGGGGCGCGCCAGCTATACCACGCTCGAACCCGGCAATCTCGGCGCCTACATGAAGCCGCGTATGACCAGGGTGTTTCCGCAGCTTCGTGACGTAAGCATCGATTTCGCATGGGGCGGATACATCGCGATCACCTATAACCGCATTCCGGACTGCGGGCGCCTCAGTCCCACGGCCTACTACGCGCATGGCTACTCGGGCCAGGGTGTGGCGCTTGCCGGGCTCTACGGCAAGCTGATGGCCGAGGCGATCCGCGGCACGGCAGAGCGCTTCGACCTGCTATCGAGGGTGCGGCACTTGCCGTTTCCTGGCGGGCCCATCCGGATGCCGATGCTGGCCTCCGCAATGCTGTTCTATCGACTGAGGGATGCGCTGAGCTGATGACAAAGATGTTCTCAACCGCCACTTACCGTGGCCTCACCCTCAAGAACCGGGTGATCGTCGCACCGATGTGCCAGTATTCCGCGCGTCACGGCTATGCCAATGACTGGCATCTGGTGCATCTCGGCCGGTTTGCGCTCGGAGGCTTCAGCCTCGTGATCGTGGAGGCCACCGGGGTCAGTCCCGAGGCGCGCATCTCCTACGGCTGCCTCGGCCTCTGGGAGGATGCCCAGATCGCGCCGCTCAGGCGGATCACGGAGTTCCTGCATCAGAACGGTGCCGCTGCCGGAATCCAGCTCGCACATGCCGGGCGCAAGGCATCCTCCCCGCTTCCCTGGCGCGGCGCGTTCAACGAGACGGAGGAGGAAAAGCGCCAGTCTGGCTTCGAGAGCTGGACGCCTGTCGCACCCTCCGCCGAAAGACACACGGCCAGCTATGCCATGCCCATCGCCCTCGACGCTTCCGGAATGACGCGCGTCCGCGATGAGTTCGTTGCCGCCACGAGACGGGCCGAGGCCGCGGGCTTCGACATGATCGAGCTGCACTCAGCGCACGGCTACCTGTTGAACCAGTTTCTCTCGCCGGTCGCCAACAAGCGCAGCGATCAATATGGCGGCAGCCGTGCGAACCGGATGCGCTTTCCGCTCGAAATCGCGGAGGCGGTGCGTGCCGCCTGGCCCGACCACAAGCCCGCCTTCGCGCGGATCTCGGTGACCGACTGGATCGAGGGCGGCAT
>JADCDC010000529.1 GCA_020252385.1 Aestuariivirga sp. | reverse complement strand
GCATCGAAACGGTGCGGGTGGCGATGGAGATGGCTTACGAGATCGCGGGGCCGTAGAGTGCCTGGGCGCGCTCCTCGAAGGCGGTCATGACCTTGCGCACCGCAAGGTCGAACATGCCGGAGAACAGGAACTGCAGGGTGCGGCTTCTCAGTTGATAATCGACGGAGAAGGCGATGTCGCAGCGGTTCTTGCCCGTGGGCACGATCTTCCATTCGGACACGAGATGCTTGACGGGGCCCTTGTCGGAGCGGGCGGTGACGGTCAAAGCTTCGGGATCGACCACCACGTCGCTCGTCATCACCTCCTCGACGCGGAGCTTTTCATAGGCGACGGTGAGCTCGCCCTCGAAACTCTCGCGGCCGTCCTGCCCCGTCCTCACATTGCGCACGAGGGAGCGCCTGACGAGCGGCAGGAACTCCCTGTAGCGCGCAACGTCCCGCGCGATGGCGAAGACCTGTTCCGCCGTGTACGGAACACTCCGGCTGACGCTGAACTGGGGCATCAGCCGCGCTTGGCCCTGGCGGCGCGGAGCCTGGCGAAATCATCGCCGGCATGGTGCGAGGAGCGCGTCAAGGGCGAGGAGGCGACCATCAGGAAGCCCTTGGCATAGGCGATGGTCTCATAGCCCTTGAACTCGTCCGGCGTGACGAAGCGGTCGATCGCGGCGTGCTTGCGGGTGGGCTGGAGATATTGCCCGATGGTGATGAAGTCGATCTCCGCCGAGCGCATGTCGTCCATCACCTGCATCACCTGCTCGCGCGTTTCGCCAAGCCCCACCATGATGCCGGACTTGGTGAACATGGCGGGATCAAGCTCCTTCACCCGCTGCAGCAGCCTCAGCGAATGGAAGTAGCGCGCACCCGGGCGGATCCTGAGGTAGAGCGAGGGCACCGTCTCGAGATTGTGGTTGAAGACATCGGGCCTCGCCTCCACGACCTTTTCGAGCGCACCTTCCTTCTTGAGGAAGTCGGGGGTGAGCACCTCGATGGTCGTCCTGGGCGATGCCTTGCGCACGGCGAGGATGGTGCGGGCGATGTGGCCGGCACCGCCGTCATCGAGGTCGTCGCGATCGACGGAGGTGATGACGGCGTGTTCGAGGCCCATGCGGGCCACGGCATCCGCCACCTTCTCGGGCTCGTCCTTCACCAGGGCTTCCGGAATGCCCGTCTTCACGTTGCAGAAGGCGCAGGCCCTGGTGCAGGTGTCGCCCATGATCATGAAGGTCGCGTGCTTCTTCGACCAGCATTCGCCGATGTTGGGGCAGCCCGCCTCCTCGCAGACGGTGACGAGCTTGTTCTCGCGCACGATCTTCTGCGTTTCCGCATAGACGGGCGAGCCCGGCGCCTTGACCCTGATCCATTCCGGCTTCTTCAGGATCGGCGTGTCGGGGCGGTGCGCCTTCTCGGGGTGGCGCGGCTTCGTCTTGCCGTCGAGGATGGTGACCATCAGGCGTCCCTATCTGCTCCTGATCAGGCGCAGCACGTAGAGCAGCACGATGGCGCCCACGGCGGCGACGATGAGATTGCCCCAGAACCAGCCCTGGAAGATCTCTCCCAGCCTGATCCCGAGGAGATTGGCGATGAAGGCGCCAACGAAGGAGCCGATCACGCCGATGATGATGTTCTTGATGAGGCCGTGATTCTCCTTCATCACCTTTTCGGCGATCCAGCCGGCCAGCGCGCCGATGAACAGCGTGCCGATCCAGCCCACGCCGCCGCCGAGATCCATCAAACCATGGGGTTCCATTCTGTCGCCTCCTCGTTTGTCCCGGCGCGAAGATAGGTGCCTGCGCCCCCCACATCAAGCTTACATGTGAATGACGCGGCCATAGGCGTCCAGCACACTCTCATGCATCATCTCGGAGAGGGTGGGATGCGGGAAGACGGTGTGCATCAGCTCCTCCTCCGTGGTCTCGAGGCCCATGGCGACGACGAAGCCCTGGATCAGCTCGGTGACTTCGGCTCCCACCATGTGGGCGCCGAGGAGCCGGCCGGTCTTGGCGTCGAAGATGGTCTTGATCAGGCCCTGGTCCTCTCCCAGTGCGATGGCCTTGCCATTGGCGAGGAAGGGGAAGCGGCCCACTTTCAGCTCTAAGCCCTGAGCCTTGGCCTTGGCCTCGGTCAGGCCGACGCTTGCAACCTGCGGGTGGCAATGGGTGCAGCCGGGGATCTGCTCCTTCTTCATCGGATGGGCATCGAGGCCCTTGATCTTCTCCACACAGATGACGCCCTCATGCTCCGCCTTGTGGGCCAACATGGGCGGGCCCGCGACATCGCCGATGGCATAGACGCCCGCGATGTTGGTGCGGCCATAGCCGTCGATGACGATGCAGCCCTTCTCGGTCTTGACACCTAAGGCCTCGAGGCCGAGGCCCTCGATGTTGCCCACCACACCAACGGCGGAGATGACGCGGTCCACGGTGAGGGTTTCGGACTTGCCGCCTGCTTCAATGGTTGCGGTGACGCTGTCGGCGGCCTTGTCGAGCTTGGTGACTTTTGCCGAGAGGCGGAACTTGAGGCCCTGCTTCTCCAGCTGCTTCTGGGCGAGCTTGGAGATCTCGGTGTCCTCGACCGGCATGATCTGGTCCATCACCTCGACCACCGTCACGTCAACACCCATGGCGTTGTAGAAGGAGGCGAACTCGATGCCGATGGCGCCGGAGCCGACGACGAGCAGCGACTTCGGCATGGCCTTCGGCACCATGGCCTCGAAATAGGTCCAGACCAGCTTGCCATCGGGCTCGAGGCCGGGGAGCACGCGGGGGCGCGCGCCCGTCGCCACGATGATGTGCTTGGCCTGGTAGGTGCCGGGGCCTGCG
>JADCDC010000528.1 GCA_020252385.1 Aestuariivirga sp. | reverse complement strand
TTCTTCAGGTTCTTCTGGTGCTGGGCATAGAGCTTCTTCAGCTTGCGCTGGCCGCCGATCTTCTCGATCGCCTGGATCACCGCGCGCTGCAGGACCGGCTGGTCAGCGGTTGAATAGCTGAAGCGGACTTTCTTGGGTGCGAGGGTCGCGAAGCTTTTCGGCATGCCGGGCCGGAGGTGATGAGCGTCATCCTCCATCGCATGATGCCGGTCGACATGCAATGACATAGCCTGCCCAGGTTGATCGCCGCCCGCGGCGCGCAACGGATGGTCGTGATCGTCAGCCTGCATGGTGCGCCTGCAGAAAATGACTCATCGCCAGAGTTTCCCGCCGCGGCATGACGGATGAATGACGGCAGGCAGGCGACCTTGCGTCAGCCGGTTTTGGCGCCTTCCGCCGCGGCCAGCGCGTCATGGGCGTGGATCCAGCCGAAGCCATCGGGGAAGCCCGCCATGCGGCCATCGCGGCGGGGAATGCCCGCATCGCCGTCGGCCAGGTGGAGCAGGCGGTTTGCACCTGATCGCCATCCTCGCGGATCGCCATCGATCGCCATTGTCGGCGCCGGCATCGGCGGGCTGGTGCTGTCGCTGTGCATGCCCCTCGGGAGCGGGCAAGGGCAGGGGACGCGTGAGGAACGACCGGCAAATGTTATTGCGGGTTCCTCGACCTGTCCACCGGCGCTTGCCGCCGCGCGGGCGGGACGGCAGAGTGAAGGGGCGACAGGAAGAAGGGATTCCCATGTACACGCTCTATGCCCGAAACACCGCCGGCTCCATGGCGCCTGAGGCGCTGCTCGCCTTGTGCGGGGTCTCGTATGAGGTCGTCGTGCTGGAGCGCGACGCCGACGGATCCTTCGCGCCGTTCTTTCACGCCATCAACCCGAGGGCGGAGGTGCCGACCCTGGTGCTGCCGGACGGCAGCGTGATGACCGAGAGTGCCGCGATGATGATCCACCTCGCGGACCTCCACCCCGAGGCGGGGCTTTCGCCTCCGGTGGGCTCGCCGCAGCGCGCAAGGTTCCTGCGCTGGCAGATCTATCTCGCCACCACGGTCTACATGAGCGATCTGCGGCTGTTCTACCCGCACCGCTACACCGTGGCGGGCGGCGAGGCGGCGGGCATCAAGGCCCGGGCCGAGGAAACGATGGCGCGGGAATTCGAGATCTATGCCGAGGCGCTGGGCGAGGGACCCTTCATCCTGGGCGAGCGGATGAGTGCAGCCGACGTCTATGCCGCCATGCTGGTGAGCTGGGTGCCCGACATGGCAGCGCTCTTGGCCCGGCACCCAGTGCTCGGCCGCATGTATGACGCCGTGCTGGCGAACGCGACGGTGAAGAAGGTGTGGGAGCGGAACGGCGCCTGAAGGCTCACGCCGCCTGCGCGGACGTGCCAAGCCCCAGCACGCGGCAGATTGCATAGACGAGGTCGGCGCGGTTGAGCGTGTAGAAGTGGAAGTGCCGCACGCCTTCGCGGCGCAGCGCATCCACCTGTTCGGCGGCGACCATGGCGGCAACGAGGTTGCGCGTCTCGGGGTCCTCGTCGAGGCCCTCGAAGCGCCGCGCGAGCGCCGGGGGCACATGGGCGCCGCATTTCGCCGCGAATTCGCTGACCCTCGCGAAGGAAGTGATGGGGAGGATGCCCGGCACCAGCTCGATGTCGATGCCGCGCGCCGCGATGCGGTCCCGGAGCCTGAGGAAGAAGGCGTTGTGGAAGAAGAACTGCGAGATGGCGCGGCTTGCGCCATGCTCGGCCTTGTCGGCCATGAAGGCGAGGTCCTCCTCGATCGAAACCGATTCCGGATGGCGCTCGGGATAGGCCGAGACCGAGATCTCGAAATCGCCAAGGCCCCTGATGCCGCGCACCAGGTCGGCGGCGTTGCGGTAGCCCTCGGGGTGCGGCACGAACCTGGTGCCGACACCGCCCGGCGGATCGCCCCGGAGTGCGACGATGTGGCGGACACCGGCACTGGCGAAGTCCCGCACCACCTCGTTCACCTCCTCCTTGCTGGCGCCCACGCAGGTGAGGTGGGCGGCGGGCTTCAGCGTCGTTTCGGCGGCGATGCGGCGCACCGTGGCAAGCGTGCGGTCACGCGTGGTGCCGCCCGCGCCGTAGGTGACAGAGACGAAGCTCGGGTTCACCGTCTCGAGCTTCCTGATGGTGCGCCAGAAAGCTTCGTCCGCTTCCCCTTTGGGCGGGAAGAACTCGAAGGACACGGTGATGCCTGAGACATCCTCGGCGAAGGCGATCATGTGGCGCGGTCCATCTTCGGGGTTGCGAGGGCGGGGCTTGCAGGCTGGGCGGCGAGCCAGAGCGAAACGGTGAGGCCCTGGCCCTGCTTGCGCCAGGGGGGCGGCAGCACGTCATGCTGCACCAGGGTGAGGCCGGCGCGGGACAGCCACTGCGCCATGTGCTCGGCCGCGATGCCGAGCCTGCGGTGGGCATGGCCGGTGCGCAGCTCGTCAAGCTCATGGGGCGCGAAATCGACGACCAGCAGCCGGCCGCCGGGCTCCAGCACGCGGGCCGCCTCGGCCAGTGCGCGGGCCGGATCCTCGAGGAAGTGCATGACCTGGTGGATGGTGACGAAATCGGCGAAGCCATCGGGGAAGGGGAGCGCGTAGATCTCGCCATGGCGGACCTGGGCGTTGCGGATGCCGGCGGCCTCGAGGTTGACGCGGGCGATGGCCAGCATGTCGCGGCTCGAATCGATGCCGATCCCCTGGGCCGCATGGGAGGCGAAGCGCCGCAGCACCGCACCCGTTCCGGTGCCGAGGTCGACGTGGAGGCGGATCGGGCGCTGGCCGGCGAGCCGCACCATGGCCTGTTCCACGTCCTCCTCGCGCACATGGAGCGAGCGGAGCTCCTCCCAGCGCGTGGCGTTCTCGGCGAAATAGCGGGACGCCGCCTCCGCGCGCCGGTTGCGGATCTCCTCCAGCCTGGCGAGATCGCCCGTGAGCACCGGATCGTTGCCCGGAAGCAGGTCGACGATGGCGCGGGAGAGGGCGCCGCCCAGATCCTCCTCGCGGAGGCGGAAGAGCACCCAGTTGCCCTCCTTGTGGCGGCTGATCAGCCCGGCCTCCGCCATCAGCTTGAGGTGGCGGCTGACGCGCGGCTGGCTTTGGCCCAGGATCTGGGTCAGCTCGCTCACATTGGCCTCGCCATGGGCGAGGAGGAACAGGATGCGCACCCGGGTCGCTTCCGCGGCGGCGCGCAGACCGGACAGCAATTCGTCCATGGACAATACCTCCATAATCACATAAACATATCCTTATGTAGATCGCAACACCTGACGTGGCCTGACGGTTACGCAAGGTCGCGGTGTGGACAAGTGAACGTCTTGCATTCGTCAAGATTTCGCGGCGTAATCATGGAGAGCGGACCGGATGTTCCGGCCTCGTGGAGGGACTATGACTGATCGCGGACATCGCCTGCTGAACCGGCGGGAGCTCGGCGGGCTTGCGCTTGCGGCGCTGTTCGGAACGGCTGCACCGGCCTCCGCCAGCACGGATGCCGAAAGCTATGTCACCGGCATTGCCGAAAACGTCATGGCGCTGGCCAATGCCGGGCAGAAGGGCCCGGCACTGCGGGCGAAATTCGCCGCCCTGATGAACCGCTACATCAACCTCAAGGCCATCGCCGATTATGCGCTGGGGCCCTACCGTTCGAAGCTTCCTGCCTCCCAGCGGGCCGAATTCTACGACCTCGTCAGCAATTATGCGGCGGCACTCTTCGTCTATTACGTCGACGACTTCCGCGGCTCCGAACTCGAGATCATCTCGACCACCAATCAGGGCAAGTTCACCGTCATCCAGAGCGCCATCAAGGGCAAGGGCAAGCCCGAGCAGGTGCGCTGGCGCCTGTCGCCCTCGGGCGGCGGCTTCCGGGTGAGCGACGTCAACATCAAGGGCGTGTGGCTGACGATCTCGATGAAGGACCGCTTCAGCAAGGTGCTGAAGTCATCCAACGGCGATTTCGGGGCGCTGTTCGCCGAACTCCGGGAAGCCGAAACCTGGTGAGCCCCCGCGGCGTTGTTGACGCGACTCAAACGTGTCCATTATGGCAATGATGGAACGCAGCGGAAGGCGAATCATGTCCGACAGAGAGAACCCGGCAAGGCTCACGAGGCGCGCGGCGCTGGCGGGGCTGATTGCGGTTGTCGCGTCGCCTGCCGCCGCCACCGAGCAGAAGGCGCTCACCTACATGCGCCAGGTGGCGAAGGACATGCTGAACGCTCATCGCCAGGGCACGGTGGCGAGCTTCAGGCGCGCCATCCAGCGCCACGCCGACGTCGGCGCCATCGCCGACTACTCGCTCGGCCAGTACCGCTCCCGGCTGCCGGCCGGCCAGCGCGACGCCTATTACAGCGGCACCGCCACCTTCATGGCGCGCTACTTCGCCGACCAGTCGCGCGAGTATGTCGTCTCGAAATACGAGATCGGCCAGGCCAATGCCGACGGCAAGGACGTGACCGTCCAGACCAAGGTGTTCCTGATGTCCGGCCAGTCCTACGCCGTGGTGTGGAAGCTCACTCCCCGCAAGGGCGGCTACAAGGTGGCGGACGCCAAGGTGCTCGGCTTCTCGCTCATCTATCTCCAGCGCGGCATCTTCACGTCCTTCCTCTCGAAGCGCAACGGCGACGTGGCGCAGCTGGTCGCGGCGCTGAACCGCTAGGGCTTTTTTCTCAACCTCTGGCGAGAGGGGCGGTCTGCGGCCTCCCCTGGTTCGTCATGCCACGGCTTGACCGTGGCATCTTCTTTGGTGGCCGTGAAGAAGATTGCCCGCTCGGGGGCGGGCAATGACGAGAAGGGAGAGGGGCGAACGTTAATGCGAGGGTCTCTCACTTCCCCTGAATGCTCTTGATGTAGCCGACGAGCGACTGGATGCGGTCGTTGACGATGATCTCGCGCGTCTCGCGGTCGGTGTCCTGCGAGACGGCCTCGGCGTCGAACCAGTCGCCCCACACCGGCATGTCGCGCAGGCCGTGGACCTTGACCTCCTCGCGGCCGTCGACCACCGCGGTCACGCGCTCCTCGGGGAACTGGCCGGCGTTGAGCTTCGCAAGCATCGTCAGGTCGGGCACGGCAAGCGTCAGGAACTCGCCCAGCGTGCCATCGCCCTTGCCGTCGGCGCCGTGGCAGGCGGCGCAGTAGGTGCGGAAATCGCGCTGGCCAAGTTCGAGGCTGATCCCCTCGCTCACCAGGCCGGAACCCGAGGTGCCGGCGGCGCCGAGGGCCTGGGTGGCGACCAGAAGAACACCGCCCGCCACGAGGCCCATGACCAGATACTTGCGCTTCATCCGATGTCCTCCATTTTCTCCTGCGAGATTCGCGCCTTGCGCCTCCCGCGGCCTTGACCTTGGTCAATTGAGGATCCGTTAACCCTGAAGGCCCTAGTCTCAGGCCTCACCCGTCCCGTCAGTTGCGTTCGTTGTGTTCATGTCCCTGTTGCGCAATCTCCTTGCCGTTGCCGTTGTCGCCGGCCTGCTCGCCGGCTGCGGCTCCTCCACCAGCACCAAGAAGAAGAGTTTCGACACCCAGGGCCTCAGGGCGCCGGAAGGATCCTGCGAGGTGAAGCCCTCGCGCATCGGGCTCGCCGAAAAGATCCGTGACATCGACGAGCGCAATGGCTGCGAGGTGGAGAATGCCTGGCGCGTCGAGCAGCTGGGCTCGATCGCCTTCAGCCAGGCGGCGACGATGAACTGCGGCATGGCGCACCCGCTCAAGCGCTGGCTCGAATACGAGGTGCAGCCCGCCGCCCAGAAGACCTTCGGCGAGAGCGTCGTCAGCATCGACGTCGCCGCCTCCTATGCCTGCCGCGCGCGCAACAACAAGCGCGGCGCCAAGATGAGCGAGCACGGCTTCGGCAACGCCATCGACATCGCCGCCTTCACGCTGGAAAGCGGGCGGCGGGTGAGCGTGCTCGAGGGCTGGCGCGGCGACAGGGACGAGCGCCGCTTCCTGCGCGGCGTGCACGAGGCCGCCTGCGGCGACTTCCGCACCGTGCTCGGCCCCGAAGCCGACCGGCACCACCGGGACCACTTCCACCTGGACCTCCAGAACCGCCGCAACGGGAGCAGTTACTGCCGCTGATTCAATGGCTTGAAGAGTCAGCTTGAGAAATTGAATCAAGCTTGCGTGCGGCCTGCCGATGCTGTTGCAATTCGCGGGCCGCCGGCGCATATCAGCGCTCATGGACGAAAAGAACATGGACCAGGAAATCATCAAGCCCGCCGCCGAGCCCAAGGCCAGCGCCCAGGGCTTCAGCCCGCTGGGCAGCTTCCTCGCCGCGTTTGGCGCGACGCTGCTTATCCTGTGCTTCACCGGCTCCGCCATGGTGGCCACGGTATGGGCCTTCGCCAAGCTGATCGGCGTGCCCGACCTGGTGATGTATGGCGTGATGGCGCTCGGCGTCATCCCCGTCGTCTGGGCCACGGTGTGGACGGGCGGCCGCGCCTGGCATGTCGAGCGCCTCCTTGCCCAGCACAAGGACATCGACACGCCGGTGTTCAGCATGATGCATTACTTCAAGAAGCGCTGAGGCCCGAAGCCCGTCCCCCGATGTCGATCTGGACCCGCATCGCCGACGTCATCCAATCGATCGGCGAGTCGGTCGGGGGCTTCCTGCAGCAGGTCATCGCGCGCAATCCCACGCCGCCCGAGAAATCCGTCGCCTTCACCATCGGCATGATCGCGCTCGGCGCCAAGATGGCGAAGGCGGATGGTGTGGTGAGCCAGAGCGAGATCGACGCCTTCAAGCAGGTGTTCCACATTCCCTACGGCGAACTCGCGGCGGTGGCGCGCGTCTTCAACCTGGCCAAGCAGGACACGGCG
>JADCDC010000527.1 GCA_020252385.1 Aestuariivirga sp. | reverse complement strand
CGCGGCGGATGATTTCGCCTATGACGATCCGGTCGATGGCTCGCGCACCACGGGGCAAGGCATCCGCATCCTGTTCGAGGACGGCGCGCGCATCGTCTACCGCCTGTCGGGAACAGGCACGGCGGGCGCCACCCTGCGCGTCTATATCGAACGCTACGAACCCGATGCCAGCCGCCACGCGATCGACACGCAGGAGGCGCTGGCACCGCTCATCTCGCTGGCGGGTACGCTTGCGGGGATCGAGCGCCACACCGGGCGCACAGCACCGACGGTGATCACCTGAACGCCCTGCCGCCGCCGCTCGGGGTCTCTCTCGCCGGGGACGGTGCCGATGTGGCGGTCGTCTCGCGCCATGCCACGCGCATTCTCGTATCGATCTTCGACGAGCAGGGGCGCGAGATGGCGCGCCATGCTCTTGGCCTGCGGCTCGGCGACGTCCACTTCGGCCATGTGCCGGGCCTTCGCGCGGGGCTGCACTATGGGCTTCGCGCCGAGGGGCCGTGGGCTCCCGACCAGGGCCATCGCTTCGATGCCTCGAAACTGCTGCTCGACCCCTATGCGACCCGCATCGGCGCTGCCTTCGCGCATCACGCAGCGCTCATGCAGCCCGGCATCGACACCGCGGGCCTGGTGCCGAAGGCCGTCGCCGGCCATTGCGCCGATGATGCCGAACCGCTCCCGCCCCATCGCCCGCAGTTCATTTACGAGGTGCCGGTCAAGGCCTTCACCCGGCTTCACCCCGATGTGCCGCCGGAGAAGCGCGGCACCGTCTCCGCACTTGGCGAGGCTCCGGTCATCGCGCATCTGAAGCGGCTTTGCGTCGACACCGTCGAGCTGATGCCGCTCACCGCCTGGATCGACGAGCGTCACCTTCCGGCCCTCGGGCTTGCCAATGGCTGGGGCTACAATCCGGTGAGCCTGATGGCGCCGGACCCGCGGCTTGCGCCGGGCGGGCTCGCGGAAATCCGCGCCGCCGTCGAGAAGCTGCATGCCGCGGGGATCAGGGTCATTCTCGACATCGTGCTGAACCACAGCGGTGAAAGCGACATCCACGGCACGACGCTGTCGTTCCGCGGCCTTGACCATGCGCTCTACTACCGCCATGCCGGCGCGGTGCTCGTCAACGACACGGGCTGCGGCAATACGCTGGCGCTGGATGAACCACATGTGGTGCGGCTCGCCATGGACGCGATGCGGAGCTGGGTGAGGCGCACCGGCATCGACGGCTTCCGCTTCGATCTCGCGGCCGTCATGGGCCGCACGCCCTCAGGCTTCAGCGCGGGCGCACCGTTGCTTGCGGCGATCGAGCAGGATCCGCTGCTCTCCCGCCTGATCATGATCGCGGAACCCTGGGATGTGGGACCGGGTGGCTACCAGCTCGGCGGCTTTCCGGCACGCTGGCAGGAATGGAACGACCGCTACCGCGACGAGGTACGGCGCTTCTGGCGGGGCGAGCCCCATGCGGCGGGCAGCTTCGCCACGCGTATCGCCGGTTCGTCCGACATCTTCGGCGGGGCAGAGCGCCCGCCTTCGGCCAGCATCAACTTCGTCGCCGCGCATGACGGCTTCACGCTCGCCGATGCGGTGACCTTCGCGCACAAGAACAATTTCGCCAATGGCGAGGACAACCGCGATGGCAACGGCCATGAGCCGAGCTGGCCAGGCGGCGACGCGCGCGCCCTGCTCGCCACACTGTTCCTCTCGCGCGGCACGCCCATGCTGACGGCGGGCGACGAGTTCGGGCGCACGCAGGGCGGCAACAACAATGCCTATGCCCAGGACAATGCGCTGACCTGGCTCGACTGGGCAAAGGCGGACCAGCGCCTCATCGGCTTCACCGCTGCGCTGGCCGAGCTGCGGCGTGCGCTGGCGGCCTTCCTGCCCGATCGCTTCCTCAACGGGACGGTAGCGGAGGGTGCGCGCTTCGCCGATGCCGCGTGGCTGGACGGCGACGGCCTGCCGATGACGTGGGACGATCCGGAGGCCGATGTGCTGGGCCTCGTTCTTTCCGCCGGAGCGAAGCGGCTGGCGCTGGTCTTCAACCGCGGGCCCGCGCGCGCCCTGCGGCTGCCCCGCCGCAGCGGCCATCGCTGGACGCGCCTGCTCTGCTCCGCCGAGGGCACGGAGCTTCCCGCGGCATCGGTCTCCGTCTTCGCGGAGGAGCGTATCGCTGCCACCGGCATCACCGACGAGGAGGTCGCGACGCTCGCCGATACGGCAGGCATTGGGCGGGAGTGGTGGGAGGTCGACGGCACCCATCACCGCGTGTCGCCCGAAACCCAGCGCATTTTGCTTTCGGCCGTCGGCCTGGGCCTTGCCAGTGCCGAGGATGTTGCCCACGCGCATCAGCGCCTCGCCGAGCCTGGCCCGCTGGTCGCCACGGCTGGCGAAGCCGTGACGCTGCTGCCGCCCGGCGCACGCCGCCGCCGCCTCGTTCTCGTCAGCGAGGACGGTGTAGAGCGCATTCTCGACGTGCCGCCGGGACAAGCCGCAAGCGCAGGGCTGGCGCCGGGGCTCTACCGCCTCACCGAGGACGGCCAGCCCCTGCGCGACGTGATCGTGAGCCCGGGCGGCTGCCACGTGCCGGAGGACATCGCGGCGGGCCGGCGGGTGTTCGGCGTCGCCTCGCACCTCTATTCGCTCCGCCATGCTGGGAGCGAGGGCATCGGCGACTTCGGCACGCTGGACCGCCTCGCGCGCCTCACCGCCGATATCGGCGGGCGCTATGCGGGTTTGAACCCGCTGCATCACCTGTTTCCGTCAGACCGCAGCCGGGCGAGCCCCTACCAGCCCTCGGACCGGCATTACATCGATCCCCTCTACATCAGCATCGAGGGCCTCCTTGCCAGCCATCCGCTGGAAGCGGCGGCACGGATTGCGGAGGAGAGCCGTGCGTCCTTCGCCAGCCTCGAGCGGCTGCCGCTCGTCGACTATCCCGCCGTCTGGGCGGCAAAGTCCCGCGTGCTCGAGGCGGCCTTCGCCGCGTTTCCCGGCAGCCCGGATTTCACGGCCTTCCTGCGCGACGGCGGCGAGGCACTTGCGGCGCATGGCCGCTTCGAGGCGCGCCGCATGGGCGAAGCCGAAACGCCGGACCGCGTTGCCTACCGCGCCTTCCTGCAATGGATCGCCGCGGAGCAGCTTGCCCACGCCGCGCGCCACGGCAACCTCTACCATGACCTGGCGCTGGGATGCGCCTTCGACGGCGGGGAGATCGATGCAGAGCCGGCAAGCTTTGCCTCCGGCGTCTCGATCGGCGCTCCGCCGGACCCGTTCTCGGCAGCGGGCCAGGTGTGGAACCTGCCGCCCTTCTCGCCGCTGGCCCTGAACCAGCAGGCCATGGCCCCGGTGCGGCGGCTTCTTGCCGCCAACATGCGCCATGCGGCGGCACTCCGCATCGATCACGTGCTGGGCTTTGCGCGGCAGTTCTGGGTGCCAAGGGGCGCCGAGGGCCGCGACGGCGCCTATATGCGCTTTCCCCTCGACGCACTGATCGCGGTGACGGCGCTCGAAAGCCGCCGGCACCGCTGCCTCGTCGTGGGCGAGGATCTCGGCACGGTTCCGGACGGCCTGCGCGCCAGCCTGTCCGACGCCGATATCTTTTCCTATCGGGTGCTGTGGTTCGAGCGCGAGGGACAAGGCTTCACGCCGCCTGGGCGCTATCCGGAGAAGGCCCTTGCCTGCCTCGCCTCGCATGACCTGCCGACAGTCTCGGGCTGGCGCGCCGGCCGCGACATCGCGATCGCCCGCGCGCTGGGCCAAATCGGCGAGCAGGAGGTTGGCGGGCGCAACGCGGAGCGCGCCGGCGAGGTGCGTCTGCTCGACGCGCTGGCGGGATCGGCCGGGGACGACGAGACTGCCGCCAGCGCCGCCGCGCATGGCCTTGTCGCCCGCACGCCATCGCGCATCATGATGGTGCAGGCCGACGACCTGAGCGGCGAGACCGATCCGCTCAATGTGCCGGGCACCGACCGGGAATGGCCGAACTGGCGCAGGCGGGTGAGCGTTCCGGTGGAGGACCTCGCCCTGAGTTCCCGCGCCCGGGCCATCCTCGATGCCGTGAAGAAGGAGCGGGCGGAGTGAGCAAGCGCGTGACGATCGAACGGGAGGAGCCCCTGTCCCAGGGCTTCGTGAAGCTCACGCGTTACACCATTGGCTACCAGCGCCGCGACGGCTCAGTCGACAGGCTGGTGCGCGAGGTGCACGACCATGGCCACGGCGCAAGCGTGCTGCCCTATGACGCGCGGCGCGGCACCGTGCTGCTGGTGCGGCAGTTCCGGCTTCCGGCCTACCTGACCGATGGCGGGAACGGCTTCATCATCGAGGCCTGCGCCGGGCTTCTCGATGGCGATGATCCCGCCGTCTGCGCCAGCCGCGAGGCGGAGGAGGAACTGGGCATCCGTGTCTCCAACCTCCGCCACATGATGACCATCTACGGTTCGCCGGGCTGCGTGACCGAGCACATCGCCCTCTTCCTCGCCGACTACGATCACGACTCCCGCCTCAGCGATGGCGGCGGCCATGCGCATGAGGGAGAGGACATCGAGGTGCTCGAGATTCCCTTCGCCGAGATGCGGCAGATGGTGAAGGACGGCCTGATCGTGGATGCGAAGACGGTGCTGCTCAGCCTGTTCCTTGAACGTGAGCTTGGCCTTCCGCCGCCGTGAAGCCGTCGCCACGCAGGATGCGGGTTCTCACCCCGTCCATCTCGAAGCTCACG
This sequence comes from Aestuariivirga sp., assembly GCA_020252385.1. GTDB lineage: Bacteria > Pseudomonadota > Alphaproteobacteria > Rhizobiales > Aestuariivirgaceae > Aestuariivirga. The sequence goes on along the minus strand of JADCDC010000527.1, from coordinate 4,627 downwards.
CCGAAGCGGTCGCTGCCGTAGATCGGCGCGAGGCAGCGGTACATGAAGCGCTGGGGCGTGTGGTCGAGACGCCGAGCCGAGAGGTTGAGCATCAGTGCCGCCTGCAGCGGGCCGTGCACGAGCAGGCCCGGATAGCCCTCCTCCCGGGCATGCGCCAGATCATAGTGGATGCGATGGCCGTTGAAGGTCAGCGCGGAGAAGCGGAACAGCAGAAGCGGCGACGGGTCCACGATCCAGTCGGCCTCGATCTCCTCGCCGGGGCCGATCGCTGGCGCGACCTCGCTCGCGGCCTCGCGGAACACGAGGTCCTGCCGCTCGCGGATGGCGGGGCCGTCCGCGTCGGCGATCTCATGCAGGATCGAGACGAGCCAGAGTTCGCCGGAATTGCCCTGCTTGCGGCGGATGTCGGCGATCGAGGAGGTGCGGCTCACATTGGCGCCGAGGCGGAGCGGCCGGAAGGTGTCGATGGTGCCGCCCGCCCACATGCGGCGCGGCAGGGGAATGGGCGGCAGGAACACGCCCTTACGCTCGGCACCGTCGGGGCCGGTGTGCTCGATCAGTGGGGTGGGCGGGGCGAGCGCGAAATGCAGGCCGGGCGGGCAGACGTCATGATGCGTCTCGAACAGGAAGGGCGTCATCGTGGCGCGGTATTCGGCAAGGACCCGCTCCGTCACCACGTCGAGGCGGGTGATGCTGCGGCCGATCCAGTCCTTGAAGTCCTGTTCCACGGGAACAAGGATTAGGCCCACCGCGGGAGTGCTTCAAGTGCCCCGCACCGCATGTTATGCGGATGGCCGAAAAAGGGGATTCAATCATGAACAAGCCGAAGAAAGTCCTGAACGATCCGCGCCGCGCCACGGAGGAAATGGTCGAGGGGCTGGTGCTGGCCTATGACGGCCGCGTGGGCAAGGTCGAGGGGCATGGCGCGCTGTTCCTGAAGGAGATCAGTCAGGGCAAGGTGGCGCTTCTCGTCGGCGGCGGCAGCGGGCATGAGCCGATCTTCGGCGGCTTCCTGGGGCGGAACCTCGCCGACGGTGCGGCCTGCGGCGAGGTCTTCACCTCGCCTTCGCCCCAGACCATCTGCGCCGCGGCGCGCGCCATCGCGCGCGGCAAGGGCGTGCTCTTCGTCTACGGCAACTATTCCGGCGACAACATGAACTTCGACATGGCGGCGGAGATGCTGGCGGATGAGGGCATCGAGACCCGCACCGTGCGGGTGCGCGACGACGTGGCGGTGGGTGCTCCCGGCCGGCCGGACGAACGGCGCGGCATCGCGGGCGACGTATTCGTCATCAAGGTGGCAGGCGGTGCCGCGGCCGAGATTGGCAGCCTCGAGGAGGTGGCGCGCATCGCGGCAAAGGCGGAGGCCAGCACGCGCTCCATGGGTGTTGCGGTCTCCCCCGGTTCGCTGCCCGAATCAGGAAAGCCCACCTTCGAACTGGGCGATGACGAGATCGAGATCGGCATGGGTGCGCATGGCGAGAAGGGCGTGAAGCGCCAGAAGCTCTCGACCGCCGACGACATCACCGACCAGATGATGGCGCCGATCCTGCGCGACCTTCCCTATTCCCGCGGCGACGAGGTGGCATTGCTCATCAACAATCTCGGCGCATCGACGATGTTCGAACTGCTCATCGTGAACCGCCGCGTGCGGCAGATCCTCGCGCGCGAGGGCATCAACGTGCACCGGACCTTCATCGGCTCCTATCTCACCTCGCAGGAGATGGCGGGCTTCTCGATCTCGCTGATGAAGCTAGACGCGGAATTGAAGCATTATCTGGACATGCCCAGCGAGTCTTTTGGTTTCAGCAGCCTCTGAGTTCAACGCTTTAGCACATGTCGTCATTGCCCGTTCCCGAGCGGGCAATCCTCTTCGCGACAGCCACGGAAGATGCCACGGTCAAGCCGTGGCATGACGAAAAATGGTGGAGGCCGGTGTAGGCCTGTCAGGTGCCGCAGAAGGTCCGGTAGGCGAAGTCGGGTTCTTCCGGCGGCGCGGCATAGCGCTCGGCGCCCTCCTGCTCCGCATAGGGTGTCATCAGCACACGGAGCATGCTCTCGAAGGGGGCGTAGTCGCCCTGCTCCACCGCGGCGGAGATCATCTCTTCCACCAGGTGATTGCGCGGAATGTAGGCGGGATTCACGGATTGCATCAGGGCGTGCCGCTGCTCCGGCGTCTGCGGGTCGCGCGCCAGGCGTTCGTGCCATTTGGGCAGCCAGTCCGCCAGGGCGGAGGGCTCTCCGCCGCGGCTCAGCCGGCGGAAGGTCAGCGTGAAATCGGCCCGCGCCTGCTGCATCGCGTCGAGCAGCGCCTGGATCAGATCGAGGTCGCCCTCTTCCTCCGAGACAAGGCCGATCTTGCGGCGGAAGCCCGCCAGCCAGCGCCCGGTGTAGATCGCGGGGAAGGCCTCGATCCGCCCCGTGGCGATGCGGATTGCCTCGTTGCGGTCGGCATCGAGGAAGCCGAGCAGCGTCTCGGACAGCCGCGCCAGGTTCCACTGCACGATCGCGGGCTGGTTGGCATAGGCATAGCGGCCATATTCGTCGATCGAGCTGAAGACCGTGGCGGGATCGTAGACATCCATGAAGGCGCAGGGGCCATAGTCGATGGTCTCGCCCGAGACGCTCGTGTTGTCGGTGTTCATCACGCCGTGGATGAAGCCCACCTGCATCCAGCGCGAGACGAGTTCGGCCTGGGCCGCCATCACGGCATCAAGCAGCGCCAGCGCGGGGTTCTCCGCGCCACGGAGATCGGGATAGTGCCGGGCGATCACATGCTCGAGCAACAGCGCAAGCGAGTCGTGGTCGCGCCTCACCGCGAAGAACTGGAAGGTGCCCACGCGGATGTGACTGGCGGCCACGCGGGTCAGCACCGCACCCGGCAGGATCCTGTCGCGATAGACCTTCTCGCCCGTGGTCGCGGCCATCAGCGCCCGCGTCGTCGGAATGCCCAGCGCATGCATCGCCTCGCTCACCAGATATTCGCGCAGCACGGGTCCGAGCGCTGCCCGCCCGTCGCCCCGGCGGGAGAAGGGCGTGGGGCCTGAACCTTTCAGCTGAATGTCACGCCGCCGGCCCGCCTGGTCGACGACCTCGCCCAGGAGGATCGCCCGGCCATCGCCGAGCTGCGGCACGAAATTGCCGAACTGGTGCCCGGCATAGGCCTGGGCGATGGGCGTTGCGCCAGCAGGCAGCAGGTTTCCGACCGCCATCTCGGCGGTGAGGCCTTGCGGGTCGATCCCGAGCTCCCGGGCGAGCGCCTCGTTCACCTTGATGAGGCGGGGCGCCTCCACCGGCGTGGGGGCCACCCCCACATGCATGGTGCCGGGGAGACGGGCATAGCTGTTGTCGAAGGGGATGGCGGTCATGCCCCCAATATAGGGCAGCTCTCCCGGAAGTTCCCCCTCATCACGACATAAAGATTTCTTTATGTCCAAGTGGACAGAGCCACCCGCCGCTGCTATAGCACCGCCCGACCCAAGAGATGAGGACCGCCATGACCCGCCACGACTACCATGTTGCCGACATCAAGCTTGCCGACTGGGGCCGCAAGGAGATCGACATGGCGGAGGTCGAGATGCCAGGGCTGATGGCCACGCGGGCCGAGTACAAGGCGCTACAGCCGCTGCGCGGCGCCCGCATCTCGGGCTCCCTCCACATGACCATCCAGACCGCCGTGCTGATCGAGACGCTGGTGGCGCTGGGTGCGGAGGTCCGCTGGGCCTCCTGCAACATCTTCTCGACCCAGGACCATGCCGCGGCCGCCATCGCCGCCGCCGGCATCCCGGTCTTTGCCTTCAAGGGCGAGAGCCTGAAGGACTACTGGGACTTCACGGCCAGGATCTTCGACTGGCCGGATGGCCGCCCCACCAACATGATCCTTGATGATGGTGGCGACGCGACACTTTATATCCTGCTCGGCTCCAAGGCCGAGAAGGATCCCTCGCTGATCGCCCATCCGAAGAGCGAGGAGGAGGAATATCTCTTCGCCGCCATCGCCAAGCGCATCAAGGAGCAGCCGGGCTGGTTCGACACGGTGAAGGCCGCGATCAAGGGCGTGTCGGAGGAGACGACGACGGGCGTCCACCGCCTCTATGAGCTTCAGAAGAAGGGCGAATTGCCCTTCCCGGCGATCAACGTCAATGACTCGGTGACGAAGTCCAAGTTCGACAACAAGTATGGCTGCCGCGAATCGCTTGTCGATGCGATCCGCCGCGGCACCGACGTGATGATGGCCGGCAAGGTGGCCGTGGTCTGCGGCTATGGCGACGTGGGCAAGGGCTCCGCCGCATCGCTCAAGGGCTCGGGTGCCCGCGTCATCGTGACGGAAGTGGACCCCATCTGCGCGCTCCAGGCCGCGATGGACGGCTTTGCGGTGCAGACCATCGAGGACGTGGTATCGACTGCCGACATCTTCGTGACCGCCACCGGCAACAAGGACGTGATCACCGTCGACCACATGAAGCAGATGAAGGACATGGCCATCGTCTGCAACATCGGCCACTTCGACAACGAGATCCAGGTGTCGGAACTCCGGAACTTCAAGTGGACCAACATCAAGCCGCAGGTGGACATGATCCACATGCCGTCCGGCGCGCGCGTCATCCTGCTGTCGCAGGGGCGGCTG
>JADCDC010000526.1 GCA_020252385.1 Aestuariivirga sp. | reverse complement strand
GAGCTTCCCCGAGAAGCGCGATGTGGCGGTTGCCGGGCCCGGCACCTCCGGAACGGCGGCCAGCGCCGGCACCTCCTCCGGCGCTGCCACCGATGAGACCTATTGCGCGCCGGAAGATCCTGACTGCAAGCCGCCGGCCACCTCGGGCGACACCTTCAGCGACCCGCAATGACCCCTACCGTCGCCATCATGGGGCGGCCCAACGTCGGCAAATCCACTCTCTTCAACCGCCTCGTCGGCCGCAAGATCGCACTCGTCGACGACCAGCCGGGCGTCACGCGTGACCGCCGCGAGGGCGAGGCGCGGCTCGGTGACCTGCGCTTCCGCGTCTTCGACACGGCGGGCCTCGACGACATCCGGGGCGACAGCCTCGAGGCGCGCATGAGTGCCCAGGCCGAGACCGCCGTCGATCAGTCAGACGTCGTGCTCTTCGTCATCGACGCGCGCGCCGGTGTCACGCCGACCGACCGCGAATTCGCCGGCCGCGTGCGCCGCCGCGGCAAGCCCGTCATCCTCGTCGCCAACAAGGCCGAGGGCAGGGGCCATGAGGCAGCCCTCATGGAGGCCTTCGAACTGGGCTTCGGCGCAGCACTCCCGATCTCGGCCGAGCATGGCGAGGGGCTGGAGCAGCTCTATGACGCACTTCTTCCGTATACGGAGGAAAAGCCGGCGGAGACCGGGGAGGAGGGCGAGGAGCGCGGCGACGGCCCCCTGCGTCTTGCCATCATCGGCCAGCCCAATGCCGGCAAGTCGACGCTCGTCAACACCATCCTCGGCGAGGAGCGCATGCTGACGGGCCCCGAGGCCGGCATCACGCGCGATGCGATCTCGTCTGAATTCGACTGGCGGGGCCAGAAGATCAAGCTGTGGGACACGGCGGGAATCCGGCGGAAGTCACGCGTCGTCGGCAAGATCGAGAAGCTCGCGGTGTCGGATGCGCTGCGCGCCATCCGCTTCGCCGAATGCGTGGTGGTGCTGGTCGACGCCTCCCTCCCGATCGAGCGCCAGGATCTCTCGCTCTGCGATCTCGTGGCGCGCGAGGGCCGCGCGGTGGTGCTGGCGCTGTCCAAGTGGGATCTCGTGCAGGAGAAGCAGAAGAAGCTGAAGGAGGTGCTGAGCGATCTCGAGGACGTGCTGCCCGAGATCCGTGGCGTGCCCGTCGTCACGCTGTCGGCGAAGCAGGAGCGCGGCATCGACAAGCTGCTGGAGGCCGTGCTCGCCGCCATGGAGCGCTGGAGCCGCCGCATCCCGACGAGCCAGGTCAACCGCTGGCTCGAAGGCGCCATCGAGCGCAATCCGCCGCCCGCTCCGTCGGGCCGCCGCATCAAGATCCGCTATGCCACGCAGGCCAGCGCCCGGCCGCCCACCTTCGCCATCTTCGGCAACCAGCTGTCCAAGATGCCTGAGAGCTACGTCCGCTACCTGATGAACGGACTGCGCGAGGCCTTCGATCTCAAGGGTGTGCCCATCCGCTTCAGCCTGCGCGGCGGCAAGAATCCTTTCGACAAGGACCGCTAGAACTTCACCGTCACTTCGCCCAGATGCTCGAAACGTACCTCGATGTCGTCCTTGAGCCCGGCGGAGAAGAATTCGGTGATGACGCCCGTCGTGATGATCTCGCCTTCCTTCAGCCCCATGCCGTGGCCGTTCAGGTGATTGGCGAGCCAGGTCAGCGCCAGGTCGCCGCCGCCCAGCGCGTTTGATCCCACGCCGCCCTGCATCTGGCGTCCGTTCCACCACACCTCGCCGCGCAGTGCCGCATAGTCCGCGCGTGAGAGCGGCTTTCGCGCCTCGCCCAGCACGATGCCCTCGTTCAGCCCGCCGTCGACCACGAACCATGGCACGGCATCGCCGAAGCCCCGTGGCGTGCGCGGGTTCACGACCTCGATCGCGACGCAGACATGCGCCACCGCCGCCATCACCTCATCCACGCCATAGGGTTTGCCGCGCGGCGGCAGGTCCCTCTCCATGGTGAAGCAGACTTCGGGCTCCACCACCCGCTTGTTCTCCGCCGTCGTCGGGAAGGCCTCGCCCGAGCGGTAGACGCGGTTGGTGAACATGGTGCCGGGAAACGGCCCGGTGGCGTTCAGCGCCTTCTGTGCGCGCTCTGACGTGCAGCCGATCTTCCAGCCCGCCTGCGTCCAGCCTAGTTCGCGGGTAACGCCGCATTGCAGGCGGAAGGCGCGGTCGAGGCCGGGGGGCACGTCCTCCGGCAGTTGGGCGAGCGGCGACTGGGACTTGCGGGCGGCGGCGAAGGCCGCGATCACGGCTGTGTCGTTCATGATGTCAGAACTGCTTGAAAAGGCCCTTGGGATCGTATTTCCACACCCCGCCATTGTCGCTGAAGGAGGCTTCGCACATCGGCACGATCTGCTCTGCCACCTCGTCGGGGTGGGGAAGGCTCATCGGGTCCTCGCCGGGCATGGCCTTGGCGCGCATGCCGGTGCGCGTGGCGCCGGGGCTGAAGCAATTGACCCTGAGAGTCGTGGTGGCGGTCTCCGCCGCATAGGTCTTCACCATCGCCTCGAGGGCTGCCTTGGAAATCGAGTAGGGCCCCCAATAGGCCCAGCAGCGGTGCGCCAGGCCTGAGGTCACGAACACCGCGCGCCCCGCGTCCGACTGGCGCAACAGCACGTCCAGGGAGCGGATCAGGCGGTAGTTGGCGGTGACGTTCACGCCCATCACCTCGTCCCAGGTTTTCTGGTCGACATGCGCCATGGGTGTCAGCTTGCCCAGCACACCGGCATTGCCGATCAGGATGTCCAGCCTCTTCCAGCGCTCGAAGATCGCCGCACCCAGCCGGTCGATCGCCTCGAAATCGCGGATGTCGACCGGCACCAGCGTGGCCGAGCCGCCCACCGCCTTGATGGCGTCGTCGAGTTCGGTGAGGCCGCCCTCGGTCCGCGCGGTCGCGATGATGTGGGCGCCCTCTTTCGCCAGCGCCACCGCAGCGGAGGCGCCGAGCCCCCGCGAGGCGCCGGTCACCAGCGCGATCCGTCCTTCAAGCCGTCCCGCCATCTTGTCCTCAGCCCGCCTCGGCGAGCAGCGAGAGCTGCTGCTTCCTGGTCTCGCCGACGAGATCCGTCAGGTGTGTGGGATAGTCGCCGGTGAAGCAGTGGTCGGTGAACTGCGGGCGGGCATTGTCGCGCGCCGGATATCCAACCGCGCGGTAAACGCCATCTACCGAGAGGAAGGCCAGCGAGGTGACGCCGATATAGTCGCGCATCTCCTCCAGCGTGTGGGTGGCGGCCAGCAGCGACTTCTGCTCCGGCGTGTCGATGCCGTAGAAGTCGGGGTGCTTGATGGGCGGGCTCGAGATGCGCATGTGCACCTCCTTCGCACCCGCCTCATACATCATGCGCACGATCTTGACGGACGTCGTGCCGCGCACGATCGAATCGTCGATCAGCACCACGCGCTTGTCCTTGACCACGGCGCGGTTGGCGTTGTGCTTCAGCTTGACGCCGAGCGAGCGGATGGTCTGCGTCGGCTCGATGAAGGTGCGGCCCACATAATGGTTGCGGATGATGCCGAGCTCGAAGGGAATGCCCGTCTCCTGCGCGAAGCCGAGTGCGGCGGGAACGCCCGAATCGGGGATCGGCACCACCACGTCCGCCTCCAGCATGGACTCGCGGGCGAGTTCGCGGCCCATGGCCTTCCTCACCTCGTAGATCGAGCGCCCGCCCAGCATGGAGTCGGGCCGCGAGAAATAGATGTATTCGAAGATGCAGGGACGCGCCGGCTGCTTGGGGAAGGGCCTGAGGCTTTCGACACCCTCATCCGAGATGACGACGACCTCGCCGTTCTCGATCTCGCGGATGTACTTGGCGCCGATGATGTCGAGCGCGCAGGTCTCCGAGCACAGGATATAGGCGCCGTTCAATTCGCCAAGGATCAGCGGGCGGATGCCGTGCGGGTCGCGCGCGCCGATCAGTTTCTTGTTGGTGAGCGCGACCAGCGCATACGCACCCTCGATCGCCCTCAGCGCATCGATGTAGCGTTCCACGATGCGGCTCTTCTGCGAGCGCGCGACGAGATGGAGGATCACCTCGGTGTCGGAGGTCGACTGGCAGATGCAGCCCTGGCTGATGAGTTCGCGCCGCAGCGTCAATCCGTTCGTCAGGTTGCCGTTATGCGCCACCGCGAGGCCGCCGGCGGCGAGTTCGGCGAACAGCGG
>JADCDC010000525.1 GCA_020252385.1 Aestuariivirga sp. | reverse complement strand
GAGATGTTCACCGCAAAGACCGAAGGGGCAGGCCTCACGGTGGTCGAGAATCTGGGCCAGGTCGCGCCGGCTCCCGGCTGCGCTTGATCGAATGGACTCGATTGCGCAACGGAGTTCAGGTGAACGGACTCCGTTTCTCGAAATCGAGGGTCTCACGAAACTGTTCGGCGGCGTTCGCGCCGTCGACAATGTCGATTTCTCGATCGGCCCCGATGAAATGCGCTGCGTCATCGGCCCCAATGGCTGTGGCAAGACAACGCTTTTCAATCTGATCACCGGCTATCATGCGCCGACAAGCGGGTCGATCCGCTTCGGGGGGCACGATGTCTGTGGGCGGCCGCTGCATGAGATCGCGCGGTCCGGCATTGTCCGGAAGTTCCAGGTGCCCTCGATCTTCCCGGGGCTGACAGTTGGCGAGAATCTCGAGAGTGCCTTCTTTGCCCGTGGCAGCCGGAGTCCTGACGCACGGTCTCTGGAACCGACCCGGCTGCTGGAAACCGTCCGGCTCAGCCGGCAAAGGGATCTGCCTGCCGGCAATCTCTCGCACGGTCAGAAGCAATGGCTGGAACTTGCCATGGTGCTGGCCACCGACCCCCTGCTGATCCTGCTGGACGAACCGGCCGCCGGCATGACCCGGGCGGAGAAGACCGAGACGGTCCGCTTGCTAGACGTCATCCGGCGTGAGACGAAGGTGAGTGCGCTTGTCATCGAGCACGACATGGGGTTTGTGGAAGCCCTCGGCTGTCCGGTGTCGGTGATGATGATGGGCAGGATCGTGGCGTCCGGCTCCTTCGCGGACATGCGGAACAACCGGCAAGTCCGCGAAGCCTATCTGGGGCCGTCCCATGGATAGCGGCGGGCAAGCCGGCGGCCTGGTCATTGAAGGACTTGTCGCGGGCTATGGCGGCGGGGTCGTTCTCGACAACCTGTCGCTCGTCGTCGCGCCAGGTGAATCCGTGGCACTTCTTGGCCGCAATGGCGTCGGCAAGAGCACGCTGCTCCGCACCATCATGGGATTGAACCAGCCGAAACGCGGCACGATCTCCTTCGGGGGGATGCGGATCGACAAGCGCGAACCGTTCGAGATCGCCCGCGCCGGTCTCGGCTACGTGCCGCAGGGGCGTGAGATCTTCCAGGAGCTGACGGTGGAGGAGAACCTGCTGCTTGGAAATCTGACTGCCGCCAATGCCGACCAGATCTATTCCATGTTTCCGGCCCTTGAATCAAAGCGGCGGACGCAGGGCGGGCGGCTGTCGGGTGGCCAGCAACAGCAACTGGCCATTGGCCGCGCCTTGATGGGAAAGCCGAAGCTGCTGCTGCTCGATGAACCTTCCGAGGGCATTCAACCGTCCGTCGTGAGCGAGATTTCCGCCACTCTGCTGCGCATCATCAGGGACAGCGGCATGAGCCTGGTGCTGGTTGAGCAGAACATCGAAATGGCCCTGAGCCTCGCAGATCGCGTCGACTTCTTCGACAGCGGCCGCATCGTCGCAAGTCACAAGGTTGAGGCACTGCGCGCCAATCCCGTTCTCATCGAAGAACACATGTCGCTTTAGGGGAATCATGGAACAGATTGCGACAGTCATCCTCGACTCCACCAATGCGATTCTCGTTCTGATGCTCGTATCGCTCGGTCTCGCCATCATCTTCGGCCTGATGAACGTGATCAACATGGCGCATGGCGAGTTTCTCATGCTTGGCTGCTATGCAATGATGGAGTTGATCAACCTCGGTGTGCCGTTCTTCATGGCGCTCGCGCTGGCGCCACTCGTCGTCGCGGCGATTGGTCTTATCGCCGAGGAACTGGTGATCAAGCGTACCTATCATCGACTGATCGACACCATCCTCGCCACCTGGGGCCTGGCGCTCGTGCTGCGGCAGGCAATGGTGCTGATCTATGGTCCGGGTTCCTATGCCGTTTCGCCACCGGATGTCGGTTCGGTCGTGCTGTTTGGCGAACCTTATCCCGTATACCGGCTGATCGTGATGGGCATCAGCCTGGCGACGATCATCGGGACCTTTGCATTCTTCTTCGGCAGCAGATGGGGACTTGCCGCGCGGGCGGTGATCGCCAACCGCGACATGGCCGCCTGCCTTGGCATCAACACCCGCCGGCTTGACAGGATGACCTTTGCTTTCGGCTCGGGCCTCGCCGGGCTTGCTGGCGCGGCGATGGCGCCGATGATTTCCATCGATCCAAACGCCGGCCTTGGCTGGGTGGTCCCGGCTTTCCTGTCGATCCTTGTTGGCGGCCTCGGCACGGTTTCAGGACCCCTTGTGGGTGCGGCCGGCGTGGGCGGCCTTGACAGCGTCACGGCAGCATTCGCCTCGCCCGTGTGGGCGCAGCTGGTTGTCTTCACGGCGGCAATTCTGGTCATCCGGGTCTTCCCGAACGGCCTCGTATCGCGCCGGCGCAGGGAAGCATGATGAAGCTGTCTTCTGCCAGCATCATGGGCATTGCTGCCCTCTTGTTCTTCTGCGCGCTGCCAGCAGTTGTGTCTTCCTGGGTGGCCGCCGATTTCGGCATCTACTTCGTCTATGCCGTGTTTGCGGTGAGCCTCGCCTTCCTGTGGGGCCATGCAGGCCTGCTGAGCCTGGGGCACGCCGTGTATTTCGGCATCGGCGCCTATGCCATGAGTGTCGTGACACTTGGGATGATACCCGGCCTGCCGGGTGTCCGCTCCATGTGGCTGGGCCTTCTCGCCGCTGTCGTGCTGTCCGGATGCGCCGCAGCGCTCGTCGGCGCGTTCTTCTTCGGGGGCCGGCGCCCGCTCAAGGGTGCGTTCCTTGGCATCGTGACGCTGGCACTGGCGGTGGTCATCGAGCGGTTGGCCATCAACAGCTCGTTCCTCGGCGGCATGAACGGCTTGATGAGCGTGCCGCCGATCACGCTTGGACTGAACGGCGATGGCCCGGAGGTCACCGATACCACGGTCCTTTACTATCTCATGCTGGCGATACTCGTCGCGGTCATCCTGCTGATGCTGAAAGTCGAAGGATCGCGCTTCGGCAAGTCGCTGGCCTCCGTTCGCGAAAATGAACTCCGCGCGGCGACCCTTGGCCATGATGCAGCCCGGCTGAAGAACCGCGCCTTCACACTGTCTGGCGCTCTTGCCGGCCTGTCTGGTGCCTTGTTCGTTGCACAGTTCGGCTTTGCCTCTCCCTCTCTCATCGGCTTTGCCCTCTCGGCCGACGTTCTGATCTGGGTGGCGCTTGGCGGGCGGAACCACGTCATATCCGCCGCACTGGGTGCGATTACGGTCCGCTATCTGGAAAGCCGCCTCTCCGGCGCAATCGGCGCTGCCTGGCCGCTTTTCCTGGGAGGCCTTTTCATTCTTTCGGTCATGCTGTTTCCCAAGGGTGCCTTCGGCGAGGCGATTGCCTGGATCGACACGTTCCGCAAGAACAGGCGAGCGGCTAGCGGCTCGGAGCCGCCCGCCGCCTGAAGGCTGCAGCATTAACGGCCTTCGGCGAATCTGTGTTATCAGGATTGCAAGATCATCGCCAAACCGCGCCTCCATCTGAGCCCAACGTGACGACAAAGAACGCCCGCCCGCCTGTTCGCCGACTCACGGCCCGCGAGGTCGCCGCGCGTGCGGGCGTGTCCGTGTCCGCCGTGTCCCGTACCTTCACAACAGGCGCCAGCGTCGCGCCGGCCACGCGGGAGCGCGTGCTGGTTGCCGCGCGCGAGCTGGGCTACCGGCCCAACCTGATGGCCCAAAGCCTCATGACTGGCCGCACCAAGCTCATCGGCCTCGTCTCCAACAATTTCGACAATCCAGCCTTCATGGAGATCTTCGATCAGTTCACACGGAGACTTCAGGGCCACGGCCTTCGCCCGCTGCTCGCCAACCTGTCGGCCGCCACGGAGACGGCGCCCGCGCTCGACATGCTGCTGCAGTATAATGTCGACGGCGTGATTGTCGCGTCATCGACCTTGCCGGGTCCGCTCATCGCAGGATGCCGCGCGGCGGGACTTCCCCTGGTTCATGCCTTTGGACGCGCTTCGCCATCGCATGAGGTGGCGGTGGCCGGGGTGGACAACACCGCGGGCGGAAGGCTTGCGGCAGCAGCCCTCGTTCAACGCGGATACGGTCGCATTGCCTTCCTGGGCGGACCCGCCTCGGCGACATCGACCGTTGACCGGCTTGCGGGCCTGACCAAGGCGCTCAGCAAAGATGGCCTTGAACCTGTGCGTGCCGTGTTCGGCCAGACCTATTCCCATGAGACAGGGCAGGCGCTGATGCATGAACTGCTGCGCGGCGGCGGTTTCGATGCCGTCTTCTGTGGCGACGACATTCTGGCGCTTGGCGCGCTTGATGCCTGTCTCGAGGCGGACGTCAATGTGCCGAAGCAGATCGGTATCCTCGGGTTCAATGACATCGCCATGGCGGCCTGGCCGGCCTATCGGCTGACGACCATCCGCCAGCCCATCGGCAACATCATCAACGCCGCCGTCGACATGATCACCGCCATGGTCGAGGAGGGTACCACGACAGTTCCGTCCCGAAAGTTCAGCTGTTCGCTTGTGGAGCGCGCAACGCTGCGGTCAGGCTAGGAAGCGTGTGCCGCCGGACCGATGTTCGTGATCGCCTCTCGCGCCGCCTCCCGCACGGCGGCGATCGTGGGCCGCAGAAGCTCGATCCGGTCGAAGCTGGAGGACTGGTCTGCCAGCGACGTCCGCAGCGCTCGCCCGAATGCCTGCCGGAGTTCCGTGCCGATGTTGAACTTCCTCACGCGGTGCTGACGGGCCAGGACGGCGCGCGTCCGGGGCGGAATGCCGCTCGCGCCATGCAGCACCAACGGAACGGTGGTGACGGCCTCGATGGCGGCGAGGGCCCCGAAGTCGATGCCGTCGGTCTTCTCTTGCTGCAGATGCACGTTGCCCACCGATATCGCCATGGCATCGATGCCGGTTTCCGCTTCG
>JADCDC010000524.1 GCA_020252385.1 Aestuariivirga sp. | reverse complement strand
CTTGTCCGGGTTGCAGCAGATGGCGGGCAGCGTGAGGCCGGACAGGCGTTCGCGGTATTGGTCGAGCGAGGTCTTCGGCGCGTTGGAGCCGAGGATGAGGATCACCTCGGCGTCCTTGGGCTCGCTGACGAATGTGATGCCGTCGAAGCCATAGTCCTCGCCGTCCTTGCCGATGAGGAAGGCGGTCCTGACCTTGAGGCTCGTAAAGGCGACCTCGCCGGAGCTCACCGCATCCACGAAATGGTCGCGCGGGACACCCATCCTGACGAGGCGCTGGCGGTTGGCCTCCGCGCGCTTTCCGGAATTGGTCATGACGGCCACGGGGATGCCGAGCGACTTCAGTTCGCTCAGCACACGGAGCGTTCCGGGATAGAGCTTCTGGCCATCATGGATGACGCCGAACTGGTCGATCAGCATGCCGCCAAACTGCCGGGCGATCTCGCGGAGACCCTCAATTCGCATGGCCGATCCCGCGCCAGGCGAGGCGGGCGGTGCCGACGGCGGCGTGCTCGCTGAGCGATGGCTTTTCCGGAACACCCAGCGCCTTGAGCCTGATCTTCGTCCAGGCGGCATTGGCCGCACCACCGCCGGCACTGCGGATCGAGGCCAGCGGCGACGCGCCGAGCTGGCCGAGCTTCTGATAGGCCTCCGCCTCGATGCGGGCGATGCCTTCGAGGATGGCCTGGAAGAAAACGCGGTCATCGCCGGGGCGCGGCGTCAGGCGCGGCTCCAAGGCGGGATCATTCACCGGGAAGCGCTCGCCGGGCCTTGGCAGCGGATAGTAATCGAGGCCCGTGGGGTGATCGGGGTCGATCAGGGGCGTGAGGCGGGCGACGTCCTCCTTCGAGAGATAGGCGCCGATGGCGGCCCCGCCGGTGTTGGAGGCCCCGCCCGCCAGCCACTGATCGCCGATGCGGTGGCTGTAGATGCCGAACTCCGGCGCGAAGACGGGCCTCGCCGAGAGCAGCTTCAGCGTGAGCGTGGTGCCGAGCGAGGTGACGCCGTCGCCAGGCTCACGCGCTCCGCTGGCGAGGAAGGCGGCGCAGCCATCGGTGGTGCCGGCGACGATGGCGGTGTCCGCCGGGAGGCCGAGGGCTGTGGCCATGTCGGCTGTGATCGTTCCGACGCGCGTGCCGGCGGGGACGACGCGGGGGAGATGGGCAGGGTCAAAGTCCGTGCCTTCGATCCAGTCCGGCCAGCGGCGTGCGACCGGGTCATAGCCGGTCTTCAGGGCGTTGTTCTCATCGGTCACATCGAAGCGGCCGGAGAGCTTTCCCATCAGCCAGTCCGCCTGGTGGAGAATGCGCGTGCCGGGCTTGTGGAGTTCCATGGCGCGGGCGAGCGGCGAGGTGCTGCCCAAGGCCGCCGTCTCCTTCGGGGCATGCACGGCCACGATTGCGAGGAGTGCTTGCACAGCCACGTCATTGTACATGGAGGCGAGGCCCTGGGGCGTGCCGTCCGCCGTGACCGGCAGGATGGTGCCCGAGGTGCCGTCGATGGCGATGGCGCGGATGGCGAGTCCCGAGAGATCGAGGCCCTTGAATGCTTCAAGGAGTGCGTCCCACCAGATCGCGGGATCCTGCCAGGCGCGGCCGAAGCCCGCCATCTGCATGGGCGCCATGATCGCCGCGGTGGACATGGCCTTCAGCGCGTTTGCTTCATCGGTGGCGGCGATCCTGACGCCCGAGGTGCCGATGTCGATTCCCAGTACGGCGTCGGTCTTCATGGCTCGTCCATGGCAAGGATGGATTGGGCGGTCTGCTCATCGGTGATGACGACGTCGCACATGCCACCCTTCATCACGCCCCGCAAGGCCTGCGACTTGGTGCGCCCGCCCGACGCGATCACCACGCAGGGAATGTCCTTGAGCTTTTCAGGGCTGAGCGCCACGACGCGCGAGTTGAGCGGATGATCGACGAGGCGGCCCTCGGCATCGATCCAGTGGGCGCAGATGTCGCCCACCGCACCGGCGGCAAGCAGCGTGTCCACCTCGGCGCGCGACACGAGGCCGACGCGCGTCATGGTGCAGGTGGGGGTGAGCTCGCCGACCGAGAGGAAGGCCAAGTCCACCTTCGCACCGCGCTCGAAGATCTCGTGCAGCATGGGTTGGGCGAAGAGCAGGTCGCGCGTCGATTCGGTGTCGGTCAAGGCCGGGGCGGCGACATAGTAGCACTGCGCCCCGACGAGATCGGCAAGGTGCGAGGCCGTCTCGTGCGGGTTCATGGCGGAGCCTCGCGTGAGCCCTCCCAGGAGCGAGACGACGGAGAGGCGGGAGAGCTGGCGGCGCGGCACGGACTGGATCGAGAGACGGAGCGTGCGGCCCCAGCCCACGCCGACCGACATGCCGTCCCTGAGCCTGGCCGACAGCGCGGCGGCGGCGGCGGTGGCAATCACCTGCGGGATCAGCTCATCCTCAGGCGGTGTCGGGACGACGATTGCATCCTCGAGATCGTAGCGCTGGCGGAGCTTCTCCTCGAGCTCCACGCAGGAGGCGAGCCGTCCGGTGATGTTGATCTGCACGAGGCCCTGGTCACGCGCCTGGGCGAGGAGGCGGTTGACGCGCGTGCGGTTGAGGCCGAGCTTCTTGCCGATCTGCGCCTGGGTGAGGCCCGCCACGAAGTAAAGCCACGCCGCGCGCGTCGCGACCTGTTCCTCGTGGTCGATGACCTCATCCATGGCGGTGGAAGGAGGCCCAGGAAATCTCGAGGGCCTTGTCCTTCGTCAGCGCATCGAGGAGGGCATTGGTGAGGGGAAGCTGATCACGGTCGAGCGCGCCCGCCGCCATCATGGCGCGGAGGGTGGCGGCGACGGTGACACCGAGCTCCGCGCCCTCGATGGTGTCGCCCTTCATTGGGCCGGCCTTGGTCTGGGCATAGGTGAGGCCGCGGCCGAGATTGTTGCCGAGCCTCGAATTGCGGCCCGCCTGGCAGGTGACATAGAGATCGCCCGCGCCGGGCATGCCCCACACGCTCTGCTCCGTGCCGCCATGGGCCCTGACCAGGATCATCAGTTCACGGATGGCCTGGTCGAAGATGATGGCGGCGGCATTGTGGTTGAAGGCGCGGTTCTCGGTTGCCTCCATCTTCTCGAGATGGCCAGCGGCCCAGCCCACGCCGATGGCGAAGAAATTCTTGAAGGCAGCGCAGATCTCGACCCCGATCACGTCGCCCGAGACGCGCGGGTGGTAATAGTCCGTCTCCAGCATGGCGGCGATGCGCTGCGCGAGGCCTGCGTCATGGGCGGTGATGACGGTGCCGGTGTGACGCCTCACTGCAAGCTCGCCCGCGATGCAGGGGCCGCCGATGGCGGCGACGGGAAGGTCGATCCCCGTGCGGCGCTTCACCTCCGTGGCGACACGGTCCGGCAGGGCGGTGAGCTTCGCTTGCTCAGGGTGCATGCCCTTGGTGATCATGACGACGGGGACGGGGCCTTTCAGAGCCTCGCACAGCCGGTCGATGGCCCAGGTCACGCCGGCCGAGCTGACGCCCAGCACGATCAGGTCCGTATCCGTGCCCAGCGCCTGCGCGAAGTCCTCGTGGTGGAAGCCCTGGACGCCATCGGGGAGCTTGACGTTCAGCTTCGGATGGCGGCCAGAGGTTCTGACGCTGTCGATGATCTCACGGTCCAGATGCGTGCCGACGAGGCGGACTGTGTGGCCGCGATCACGCGCCGGAAGGCACATGGCCGAGCCCATGACGCCGGCGCCGAGGATCGTCAGCGTGCTCACGCGAGGGCCTTTCCGCTTTCGGCGTCGAAGATGTGGACCTTGTCGAGGCGCGGGCTGAGGGCGATCGCCTGATCACGCGAGAGCTGCAGGCGCTCCTGCGTGATGGCGCAGACTTCCTGGCCGCCCAAGTCGGCATAGATGTGGATCTCGGGGCCCGTGGGCTCCACGACGTTCACCTTGGCGGCAGCACCCGAACCGAGCGTGAAGTGCTCCGGCCTGATGCCATAGACGATCTTCTGGCCGGGCTTCGCCTTGTGGCCTTCGGGCAGCGGCAGCACGGTTCCGTCCGCCATGCGGAGCCCTTCCGCCGTCGCCTCGCCCCGCATCAGGTTCATGGCGGGCGAGCCGATGAACTCCGCGACGAAGAGGTTGGCGGGCCGGTCATAGACGTCAAGCGGCGAGCCCTGCTGCTCGATGTAGCCGTCGCGCAGGATGACGATCTTGTCGGCCATGGTCATGGCCTCGATCTGGTCATGCGTGACGTAGACGGTGGTGGTCTTGAGCCGCCCGTGCAGTTCCTTGATCTCGGTGCGCATCTGGACGCGCAGCTTGGCGTCGAGGTTCGACAACGGTTCGTCGAACAGGAACACCGCCGGATCGCGCACGATGGCGCGACCCATGGCGACGCGCTGACGCTGACCGCCGGAGAGCTGGCGCGGATAGCGATCAAGATAGGGTTTCAGGTTGAGAATCGAGGCAGCCCACTGGACCTTCTTGTCGATCTCGTCCTTCGGCACCTTCTTCAACTGCATGGAGAAGGCCGTGTTGTCATAGACCTTCATATGCGCGTAGAGCGCATAGTTCTGGAACACCATGGCGATGTT
>JADCDC010000523.1 GCA_020252385.1 Aestuariivirga sp. | reverse complement strand
GGCCTTCGTCCAGGCAGGGCCATTGCTGGGCATCATCCCCCGTCTTCTCTGCGCCCCCGGCTTTACCAGTCAGCGGACGGGGACCGATGCCAATGCGGTGTGCGCGGCACTGCCCGCGCTTTGCAACAGGCTTCTCGCCCATGCCGTGGTGGACGGTCCTGCAACCACCGAACAGGCCGCCATCGACTGGCGCGAGACGATCTCCTCGAGCCGCTTGATCCCGGTCGATCCCGCCGTGCGCGTCATGGCGGGAAGCGAGGTCGCGGTCATGCCGCTCTCGCCCGCCGTCATCGGCATCGGCGTCAGGCGCGATCATGAGAAGCAGGGCCGTCCCTTCCATTCCTGGGCCAACCAGCCGATCGCAGGGATTGTCGGGCCCTCGCGGCCGATTAACTTCTCGCTAACCGATGGCGCCACCGAGGGCCAGCGCCTGCTGTCGCACAATGTGGGCGTGCTGCTTCGCGGTGAGCTCGGCGTCGAGACGGCCATCGCCTCTGGCGGCTTCGTCTATGTGGGAACCGACAACGCGGGCGAGGACGATCTCTGGCGCTTCTACAACGTCACCCGCGGCCGCGATTACATCCACCTGATGTTCCTCCGCACCCTGCGCTTCTACCTCGGGCGCTTCAACCTCACGGGTCAGACGATCCAGGCGGTGCTCAACACCATGGGCTTCGCGATGCGCGACCTGAAAGCCGACGGCGACATCCTCGGCTACGAGGTCAAGTTCACGCGGGACCAGAATTCGCCGGAGGAACTGCGCCAGGGCCGCTTCACTGTGAACTTCGCCGCCGAGGAGGCGCCGGTGCTGCGTTACCTCGGCATCCAGTCCGCGCGCTACCGCCCGGCGCTCGATGCCCTGCTCGACGACCTGCTGGCCCAGGTCGACGCCGTCACCGGCTGACGCCGCACGCGAAAAACCCATCATCGAACCTGAAAGGAAAGCATCGTGAGCGGACTTTATATCATGGAGGCGGGGAATCTGTTCTGCGGCGATCACGACCCCACCGCCTCGAAGCATCTCACTCTGGCTGAACTGAAGCTGCCCACGCTGCAGGAGATGTACCAGGACCACCATGCCGGCGGCTCCCGCGTCCAGATCGAGGTGGCGGTCGGCATCCAGAAGCTGGAGCCCACCTTCAAGCTGAACGGCTGGGATCCGGATCTCCTCACCCAGTTCGGTCTCGGTTCGTCGCGCCAGAAGGTCTTCACCGCCTATGGCGTGATCCGCGACAAGCGCACCGGTGTTGCCATCGAAGCGAAGGCGAGCATCGAGGGGCGCCTCGGCAAGATCGAGCCCGATGCCTTCCAGCGCGGCGAACTTCAGGGGCATGAGTACGCCATCAACGAGGTCTTGCACTACGAGCTCTGGTTCAATGAGAAGGAAAAGCTGTTCTGGGACTTCTTTTCCTCCGAGTGGCGCCTCGACGGCGTCTCGCAGAACGATGACGAACGCCGCATCCTGCGCGTCCAGCGCTGAAGGCTTGGTTTTCTGGAGACGATCACATGACTGACACCGCCCGCGTGAAGCTCGTCCGGCCCATCAGGGTCGAGGAGCGCATGGTCACTGAAGTCACCATCCGACGCCCGAAGGTGAGGGACCTCCGCGCCATGGAGAAGATGCGTGAGCCGGGAGGAACGGAACTCGACCAGGGTATTGCCATGGCGGCGGCACTTTGCGATCTGCCGCTGGAGGCCATGGACGAGATCGACGCCGCTGACTTTGCGTCGATCTCCGAGGTGCTCGGCGGTTTTTTGCCCAAGGCCCCGGCATGAGCAACTGGCGCGGCGTCGTGGCGGACACCGCGCATGTGCTGTCAACGCCGGTGACGGCCTTTGACGACATGGACTGGACTGAGCTGCTGCTCTGGCATGCCGAGGCGCGGCGTATCGCAGGCGGCAGGAGAGACTGACCGATGGCCAGCCAGACCACCCGGCTCATCGTCGAACTGCTCGACCGGGTGTCCGGTCCGGCCCGCGGTGTCGCGAACAGCCTGCGCGGGCTGACGCGCACAATCCGGGATGCGACCTCGGCGCCCATTACCATGGCCGACCGGCTCGATGCCGCCATCACGCGTAACAACCGTGCGCTCGACGCGGCGCGCGGACGGATGCTCGATGCCGTGGGCACGCTCTACGTGCTGAAGAGCGCCTTTACAGCACCCGTGCAGGCGGCGCAGGAGTTCGACCGGGCGCTGGCAGAGATTGGGGCCAAGGGCAATCTCACGGCGGAGCAGATGACGGCCATCGGCGCGGCGGCCAAGGCCACCTCGTCGCAGATGAACCAGTTCACCAGCGACATCGTGAAGGCGCAGGACTTCCTGGTCGGCATGGGGCTCGATGTCGAGCGCGCCACAAAGGCCATGCCCTCCATCGCCCGGGCCGCGACCGCCACCGGGTCGAGCCTCGAGGACCTGTCGAAGGCGGGCTTCGCCGCCATGTCCAACCTCGGTCTTGCGGCCGAGGACCTGGGCAAGTCGTTCGACATCATGGCCTCCGCCGGCAAGGCGGGCGGCTTCGAGCTCCGCGACATGGCACAGTATCTGCCCTCGATCACGGCACTCGCCAGCGCCAAGGGTATGACGGGGGAAAGCGGCCTTGCGCAGATCGCCGCCGCCCTGCAGATCGTGAGGCGCGGTGCGGGCGATGCCTCCGAGGCCGCCACCAACTTCAACAACATCCTGCAGAAGATCAATTCCAACGACGCGATCAAGAACTTCAAGGAACGCGGCATCGACATCCAGAAGGTGCTGAAGGACGCCAAGGCAAACGGTATCGATCCGCTGGAGGCCTCGCTCCGCGCCATCAACTCAGCACTCGGCGGCGACATGTCGAGGCTCGGTGAACTTTTCGCCGACGCCCAGGTCCAGAAGGGTCTCATTTCGCTGCTGACCGGGCTTGAGGATTATATCAGGCTGCGCGACGAGGCGGCGAAGGCGGATGGCGTGATCAGCGCCGACTTCGCCCGCATGATGCAGACCAGCGTCGAGCAGGTGAAGCAGTTCCAGATCGCGCTACAGAACTTCCAGACCAGCCTCGGGTCGGCGCTCATTCCGGTGCTGGGCGGCATTGCGGGGGCGCTGAAGCCCATCCTCGAGTTGCTCACCGCCATCGTGAGCCGGTATCCGGGCGTCTCGGGCGCGCTCGTCGCCATCACCGCGGGCTTCGTGGCCCTCAAGGCGGCTCTGGCCGGTCTCACCTTCATCGGTCTGATGGGCAAGGGCGGCATGCTGGCGACGCTGGCGTTCGGGCTGAGAGGCGTGACCGCGGCGCTGACCGGGCTGCGGGCGGTCGCTGTCACGGCGCCGCTCGGCATGCTTGCGAGCGGGCTGACCAGCCTCCGGGGATCGCTGCTCGGCCTCACCATGCTGGGCTCCGTCGGCGGCCTGAAGGCCGTGTTCGGTACGTTGGGTTCCGGCCTCCTGAGCCTGCTCAACCCCATGAAGCTTGTGACGGCCGCCGCTGTCGCCTTGCGCGGCGCGGTCATGCTGACGGGCCTTGGAGCCATCCTCATCGGCATCGCCGCGGCGGGCAAGTTCATTTACGACAACTGGCAGGGCATCAAGGAGATGTTCGAGGCCTTCGGGCAGGCGTTCTCCGCGGCCCTCGGGCCGGTCAGGCC
>JADCDC010000522.1 GCA_020252385.1 Aestuariivirga sp. | reverse complement strand
CCGCCTGCAGCTTGAACTCGCCGCCGATTACCTGGTGATGGCGGCCTGGCTGGCCTATCTGAAGTCGCGGCTGCTGATCCCCGCCACGCCGGGATCGGAGGAGCAGGAACCGGCTGACCTGGCGCAGCGCCTGGCCTTCCGCCTGCAGCGGCTGCAGGCGATGCGCACCGCATCCGAGAACCTGATGAAGCGCAGCGTGCTGGGCCGCGACGTGTTCGCGCGCGGCGCGCCCGAGCCCCTGGTGATCGACACGCGGCGCGAATATGGCGACAACCTGATCGACCTGCTCAAGGCGTATGCCGAGCGGCGCAAGAAAAAGCTGGTGCACCAGGTCTATGTGCCAAAGCGCCATCCGACCTTCTCGATCAAGGAAGCCCGGCTGGCGCTCGAGCGCCTCGTCGGGGTGATGGACGACTGGGGCACCTTCGATGCCTGGCTGGCGCATTACCTGGCAGAGCCCGGCATGCGCCGCTCGGTGACCGCGTCGAGCTTTACCGCAAGCCTCGAGCTTGCGCGCGAAGGCCTGCTGGAGCTGAGGCAGGAGGGGCCCTTCCGCCCCATCTACCTCAAGCGGCGGGCCGCAGCGGCCTGACGGGCCGCGGGAGACAGTGAGGGAGTGAGGACATGACCATGCAGACGCAGGCCGCGGCGATCGAAGCCGTCGAGGAAGAGGGCGAGGCGATCGCGCATGAGACGCCGGCGGTGGAGGAGGGCGCTCCGGTCGCCAGCATCACCCGCCACCCGCGCGCCGACCGCAACCAGCATCTCCGCATCGTCGAGGCGGTGCTGTTCGCCACCGCGTAGCCCGTCGATGCCGCCCATGTCGCGAGCTTCCTGCCGGAGGGGGCCGACGTCGCCTCGCTTCTCGCCGATCTCCAGGCCAATTACGCCAACCGCGGCGTCAATCTCGTCGAGGTCGCCGGCAAGTGGCTGTTCCGCACCGCGGACGACCTTGGCTACATTCTGCGCCGGGAGACGGTCGAGCAGCGCAAGCTGTCGAAGGCCGCGATGGAAACACTCGCCATCATCGCCTATCACCAGCCCGTGACGCGGGCCGAGATCGAGGACATCCGCGGGGTTGCGATCTCCAAGGGTACGCTCGACCAGCTGCTCGAGATTGGCTGGGTCCGCATGCGCGGCCGCCGCAAGACGCCGGGCCGGCCCGTGACCTATGGCACCACGGACGCCTTCCTCAGCCATTTCGGCCTGAACGAGGTGAGCGACCTGCCGGGCCTCCAGGAACTGAAGGGCGCAGGCCTGCTGGACGCCACCCTGCCGCCGGGCTTCGACATCCCGATCCCCAGGGGCGGCGAGGAACTGACCTCCGACGAGGAGCCCCTCGACGGCACCGAGGAACAGATCCCGCTCGAGATGCATTTGCCGGAACAGGCCGAACCGGCGGAGCCGGAGCGCTCCTGACCTTCTGCTGACTCCGGGAACTGCCGCCTCGCGGGCGCGTTGCGACCCGCATGAGCAGCATTCATTCCCTTGATTCCCAATCCACTGGTCCGCGGCGCGGCGGTATCGTGGCGGTGCTGGCGCTGATCCATGCCTCAGCCCTCGGCATGGCGGCGAGCGTCATCCATGGCGCCTTCGACCGCATGGCGGTGAAGGGGCGGGAGGCGCGCAACACGCCCCGCCCGGCCGCGCCGCCGCAGCAGGAGAAGGCCGTCGTGCAGGCGCGCGGCGGCTGGTGGCGGGTGCTGAAGCGCACGGTGTCGGAAGTGAACAGCGACCGCGTTCTGGCGGTCGCGGGGGGTGTTACCTTCTACACGCTACTCTCGCTGTTCCCGGCCATCACGGTTCTCGTTTCGCTCTATGGCCTCATCGCCGAGCCGCAGAGCATCTCGCAGCATCTCGAACTCCTCCGCGGCTTCCTTCCGGAGGGGGCGATGTCGATCATCGGCGAGCAGGCGATGCGCATCGCCCGCAGTGATCAGGCACGGCTCGGCGTCGCGGCGCTGGCGGGCCTGCTGGTGGCCCTGTGGAGTGCGAACGCCGCGATGAAATCAACAATGGACGCGCTCAACATCGCCTATGACGCGGAGGAGACGCGCGGCTTCATCCGGCTGAACCTCATCTCGCTGCTGTTCACCCTGTCATCCATCATCGGTCTCCTCGTCCTGTTTGCGATGGTGGCGGCAGTGCCGGTCATCCTCGAGACCTTCTGGCTCGGCGGTACGGTGGACGTCCTCGTCTGGGCCGGGCGCTGGCCGGTGACCTTCCTGCTCATCCTCCTGGCGCTCGCGGTGCTCTACCGCTTCGGGCCGAGCCGGCCCGTGCAGCGCTGGCGCTGGATAACGCCCGGAAGCCTCATGGCCGCGGCCGGGCTCCTCGCCCTGTCGATGCTGTTCTCTTGGTATGCGGCGAACATCGGCAAGTTCAACGAGACCTATGGCTCGCTCGGCGCCGTCATCGGCTTCATGACCTGGATGTGGCTCTCCGCCACAATCGTGCTCGCCGGCGCCGAGCTCAATGGCGTGATCGAGTCCGCCGATCAGCCGGCCATGTCGCGCTCGAAGAGATAGAGATAGCGGCGCACGTTCTGGCCGAAGAGGTCAAGGCTGGCGTAACGGCCCGCGCGCTCCATCGCGGCGGGAAGCT
>JADCDC010000521.1 GCA_020252385.1 Aestuariivirga sp. | reverse complement strand
GCGCGGTCGCCGATCTTGAGGAAACTCATGAGGCCCGACGACTTGCCGCCGCCCGACAGCTTCTCGTTCTCGCCGCGCAGTTCGGAGAAGTTGGAACCGGTGCCCGAGCCATACTTGAAGAGGCGCGCTTCCCGCACCCACAGGTCCATGATGCCGCCCTCGTTCACGAGGTCGTCGGCCACCGACTGGATGAAGCAGGCGTGAGGCTGCGGATGCTCATAGGCCGACTTCGACTTGGTCAGGCGGCCCGTCTCGAAGTCGACGTAGTAGTGGCCCTGTCCGGGCCCATCGATGCCATAGGCCCAGTGCAGGCCGGTGTTGAACCACTGGGGCGAGTTCGGCGCACACTTCTGTGTCGCCAGCATGAAGCACATCTCGTCATAGAAGGCGCGCGCGTCCTCCTCGGTGTCGAAATACCTGCCCTTCCAGCCCCAGTAGGTCCAGGTGCCGGCAAGCCGGTTGAACACCTCGGTCGAGGACCGCTCGCCGGTGAAGCGCTCCTTCTCAGGGAGAGCGGCGAGTGCGTCCTGGTCGGCGACCGAGCGCCACAGCCAGGAGGGGACGGTCTCCTCCTCCACGCGCTTCAGCGCCTTGGGCACGCCCGCCTTGCGGAAATATTTCTGCGCCAGGATGTCGGTCGCGACCTGGCTCCACGACGCCGGAACATCGATGTTCTCCAGGCGGAACACCACCGAGCCATCGGGGTTCTTGATCTCGCTGGTGGCACGGCGGAACTCGATCTCCGCATAAGGCGCCTGCCCGGCCTTGGTGTAACGGCGTTCAATCCGCATCTTCTCAGTCCTCTTTCATATCGTTGCCACGAGCGCGCAAAAATCCGCCCCGAGGTGCCAATTCCACCCAGATTCGAAACACACACATCCCCGTCCCCGGAAACTGCCGTCCCCGAGCTTTCAGGCTCTTCTTTTGAGTGTTCAGCGATGGAGGAGGCCATCCCCTCGGCCTCTTCCGTCAACCCCTCAGCCCTGTGCACACGATAGTACCGAAGGCTTCGAGGCGTCAATGCCTAGTGTCTTAACAAGTGGTTAACACCATATCTTGTGTCCCAGGCCGTGTCCACTCTTTGGATTAAATCTGTTTCATCCGATTCTCGCGGTAAGCTCAAGGACTCCGGCACCTTATGAGCGCTATACACAGCCGCCTCCTTCATCCCGCTGTCACACTGGACGCGGAGTCAACGCTGGCATGCAGAAATTGGTTGCGGGGCAGGGTCCGCCTTGTCACCGCTATCCACAGTTTTGAATCCGCCCATTCGGGACGGATTCAGCCCGGAGGCGGGTTCCCATCCTCCCGAATCGGGCCAAGGCGCCACAGCAGAATCAGGGCGAGGCAGGTGAGGCCCCCCATCATCAGCCAGGCCTCGTTCACCGCCATGGTGACGGAGGCCTCCTGGATGATGTCCATGACCCCGAGGAGCCCGGTGGGGTCCGTGGGGTCGGGGAGTTCGTCCGGGGTGATCTGGAGGAGCTTCGCTGCCGCCTCCGGATCCGCGTCCATCAGGGTCTGGATGCGGTCGGCGTGTTCGGCGGAGCGGCTGAACAGGATGGTGTCGATCAAGGCGATGCCGATGACCCCGCCCAGTGCCCGGCTCAGGTTGTAGAGGCCGCTCGCGTCGCTCACCCGGCCGAGCGGCAGGAAGCCCAGGGCGAAGCGCGTCACCGGCACGATGCAGAGGCCCAGCGCCACGCCGCGCACCACCTGCGGCCAGAACAGCTCGTCATAACCCGACTGGCGCGTCTCGAAGCCGCTCATGAACAGGCCGATGGCGAACATCGCGAAGCCGATGAAGCTCAGCATGCGGGGCGGTGCGATGCGGTCGAGGACCACCGAAAGCGGGGCCGAGACCAGTTGCGCCAGCCCCGTCACCAGCACCACCATGCCGATCTCCACCGGGCCCAGATAGCGCACCAGCGACAGGAACACCGGGAGAAGATAGACCGATCCGTAGAGCCCGATGCCGAGGATCAGGCTCACCGCGCAGCCATAGGCCAGGTAGCGCTCCCGGAACAACGTAAAGTCGATGACCGGTGCGGGCCGGATGATGGTGAGCCACATCAGCGTCGCGAATGTCCCGAACAGCGCCAGCGTGATGGGCGAGAACCAGCCCATGTCCGGCGCCTCCTTGAGGCCGATCTCCAGGGCGGCCAGCGAGACCGCCACGAACAGCAGCGAGGCGAAGTCGATGTTCCTCAACAGGCCAAGCTGCATCTGTTCGCGCGGCAGGCAGGTCAGCGCCAGGACGACGACGATGATCCCGGGGACGATGTTGATCAGGAACAGCCAGTGCCAGGAGAAGTTCTCGGTGATGAGCCCGCCGGTGATCGGCCCCATGGACGGTGCGATGACGGCGAGCACACCCCCCAGCACCGTGGCGAAGGCCTGCTGCGATCCGGGCCGGAACAGCAGGAAGACCGCGGTGAAGACGATCGGCATCAGCACGCCCGCCGCCGCCCCCTGCAGTACGCGGAAGCTGATCAGCATGGTGAAGCCCGTGCTCATCGCGCAGCCGATCGAGGCCAGGGTGAACAGGCAGGTCGCCGCGATCACCAGATTGCGCATCGACATCACCCGCATCAGCAGGCCGGTGAGCGGGATCGTCACGATCTCGGCGATCAGGTAGGAGGTCTGGATCCAGCTCATCCGGTCGGCGCCGATGCCCAGCGCCTCCTCGATCACATGGAGCGAGGTGATGACGATCTGTATGTCGAGCACCGCCATGAACATGGCGATGCACAGGCCGGCATAGCCGAGCCATCTCCGGAATTCGCTGAGCTTGTGGGTGGGCAGGGGGTGGTCCGTCATTGCGGGGCGCACTATGGACCAGCGCCCTCCGCCATCCAATGGGCGGAAACGACTTTGTGAGACTTGTATTTGCCGCAGGCGGCTCATTAACTAGGGGAATGCGCGCCCTCGCCCTGAGCCTCCTGCTCGTCCTCCCGGCCTCCGCCCAGGCCATGAACTGGGAGGGCAAGGACGACTGGATGGCTGACATGGAGCCCGCCGT
The DNA here is from genome assembly GCA_020252385.1 of Aestuariivirga sp. Classification (GTDB taxonomy): domain Bacteria; phylum Pseudomonadota; class Alphaproteobacteria; order Rhizobiales; family Aestuariivirgaceae; genus Aestuariivirga. Next base: position 148 of record JADCDC010000521.1, on the reverse strand, counting down.
CATCTATGAGGAGTCGGCCCCGCACGCCACACCCCTGCCGGAGGAAGCCTGCGCGGCCGAACCGGAAAAGAAGGCCGAGAACAACCCCTATGAGCAAGTTCCGCTCGCGCGTCACGACTGCCCCCCGGGCAGCCCGGAAGCCGTGCCT
>JADCDC010000520.1 GCA_020252385.1 Aestuariivirga sp. | reverse complement strand
TGCATCACGGCATGGTGCCGCCCAACCGCAATTTCAGCACGCCCAATCCGTCGATCCCCTTTGATGCCTTGGGAATCCGCGTGCCGACCGGAGCGTCGGCCTTCCCGACCGACCCGTCGCTGCCGCGCCTCGCGGTGGTGAATTCCTTCGGCTTCGGCGGCCCCAATGCCTCCGCCCTCATCGAGGAGTTTCGCCCAGCCCGGCAGAACGCGCCGGCGCAGCAGGCGGCCCCCGCGGCAGGGAAGGAGGCGAGACCCGTCGTCGTTCCTCTCTCCTCGGGCGGCAAGAACGCGCTCGCCCTGTGGGCCGGCCGCCTCGCCAGCGAAGTGAAGGAGGGGCAGCTTGCCGGCCTCTCTGCGGAATCGATTGCGGATGCCCTGTGGCAGCGTGACCACATGGCGGAACGGGCAGCGCTCGTCATTCCGCCGGAAACTGATGCTCTTGCAACCGCGCTGACGGCGGTGGCCGAGGGACGCAGCCTCGATCAGGCCCCGCAGGGGCCTTTCGTGCTGAGCGGGCACAGCGCTGGCAGGCCGCGGCTGGCGCTGGCCTTCTCCGGCCAGGGTGGCCAGTGGTGGGCGATGAGCCGCCGCCTCCTGCAGGAGGAATCGGTGTTCCGCCGCATGGTCGGCATGGTCGATGAGGCGCTGCGGCCGCATATGGGCTGGTCGCTCATCGAGGAGATGATGCGCGACGAGGCAACGAGCCGCATCAACGAGGCCGACCGCACGCAGGGCTCGATCTTCGCCTGCCAGATTGGCCTTTACGAGATGTGGAAGGCGCGCGGCATCGTTCCCGAACTGCTGATCGGCCACAGCTTCGGTGAGATCGCGGCGACTTATGTGGCGGGCGTTCTCGACCTCGACACCGTGGCCCGCATCATCGCGGCGCGCGGGCGCATTCCGTTCGGCAGCACGCGGCGCGGCGCCATGGCCACGCTGGGCCTTACCGTGGAGCAGCTCCTGCCGCTTCTGCCGGAAGACGGCTCCGCCGTCATCGCCGCCTTCAACGGTCCCGTCGCGCAGACGATCGCCGGCATGGAAGGCTCCGTCGAGCGGCTGATGAAGCTGGCGTCGGAACAGTACCCGGATGCAGTGGTGCGCCGCATGACGATGAACTTCGGCTGGCACAGCGAACACCTCGACGACTGCGAGGCGGCCTTCCGCAGCGCGGTGGGCGAGGTCTCCTGGAAGGATGCCTCCGTTCCCATCGTCTCGACGGTGACCGGCGTCTTCCAGACCCGCTTCGACCTCGACTATTGGTGGGACAATCTGCGCCAGCCGGTGAGCTATACGAAGGCCGTGGGCTTCTGCCTTGATTATGGCATCGAGACCTTCCTCGAGATCGGCCCGCACCGCACGCTGACCCCGCTGATCCGAGGCATCGCGCAGGAAAGGGAGCGCAGCGTGACGGCTGTCAACTCCCTTGACCGCAAGGAGGACGACTACGCCACGCTGGCGCGCGCCGAGGCGCAGCTCTTCGTCCGGGGAGTCGATCTCGCCCCGCCGCCCGCTGCGGGTGCAGGCCTGGCGCGGGGCAGGCTGCCGAAGATGCCCTGGGCCAACCAGCATCTCAGCAGCCTGACGCCCACCGCGCAGCGCTTCATGTTCGAGGTTCCGCGCCACCCGCTGCTCGGCACGCGCGACCCGGGTCCCGAGCCGCGCTGGACGAATGAACTGCTGCTGCCCAATTATCGCTACATCGCCGACCACCGCGTCAACGGCGACACGCTGTTTCCCGCCGTCGGCTACCTCGAGGTGATGGGTGCGGCACTTCGCGACCAGCATGGCGCTGGCCCGGTCGAAATCCGCGACTTCCGCATCCACGACGCGCTGTCGCTCGCAACCGACGACATCATCACGATGAGGACGGAACTCGACCCGCGCAGCGGAAGGATCCGCATCTTCACCGAACACCGCGGAGCGGGCGATGGCTGGCGGCTCCGCGCCGAGGGCTATGGCTGGCGGCACGACTACGCGCTTGCGGCAAGGCCGGAGGTGGCGTCTCCGGATACTGCCGCCCATAGCGTTCCGCCGGCTGCCTTCTATGGCGTTACCCGCCGCTTCGGGCTTGAATACGGCCCGCAGTTCCGCCCGGTGGAAGCCGTCTGGCGCTCCGGCGAGAACCGCATGCGCGCCAGGCTGTCGCGCCCGACCGATGCACTGTCCTCCGGCTACTTCGCCTTCCCCGGCACCTTCGACGGTATCCTGCAGGCCTGCATCCTGTTCGGCGTTCCTGCCGGCCAGGAGGAAAACCAGGACGACACGGCGGCGGGCGCGGCCCAGCTGGTGCTGCCGGTGGGCGCCCGCCGCATCCTGCTCGCGCGTCCGCTCACGCCATCGCTTTGGGTGGAAGCGGGGCGTTCGGGCTCGCGCTTCGATTTCCAGGCTTATGACGATCAGGGCGAATCGCTTCTCGTGATCGAGGGTCTCGAGACCCGTGACCTCGGAAAGGCGGCCAAGGCGGCCGGGGCGGCGGGAGAGGTCTATACCGAGCGCTTCGAGCCGGCGGCTCCGGTCGGGGCTGCCGAACGGAAACACTGGCTTCTCCTCAGCGACGACGATGAGGCCGCGGCGCGGCTCGCAACGGCCTTCGCGGCCAAGGGGGCCAGCCTGCGCCGCGCCCCGAC
>JADCDC010000052.1 GCA_020252385.1 Aestuariivirga sp. | reverse complement strand
CCGTGGGCGAGCACTCGGTCGGCGCCATGTCTGACGAGGACCTTCTGGAACTGGAGCAGAAGGCCTGCCCTTCGGCCGGCTCCTGCGGCGCGCAGTTCACCGCGAACACCATGGCGACGGTGGCGGAAGCCATCGGCCTCGCGCTCCCCTATTCCTGCGGCGCGCCGGCACCCTACGAGATCCGCGATACCTTCTGCTTCACCGCGGGCGAGAAAGTGATGGAACTGATCGCGCGGAACATCCGCCCGCGCGATATCGTCACGCGAAAGGCGCTCGAGAATGCAGCGACCGTCGTCGCTGCTTCAGGCGGTTCCACCAATGCCGCCCTTCATCTGCCGGCCATCGCGCATGAGGCGGGAATCAAGTTCGATCTCTTCGACGTGGCGGAGATCTTCAAGAGGACGCCCTATATCGCGGATCTGAAGCCCGGCGGCCGCTATGTCGCCAAGGACCTGTTCGAGGTCGGCGGCATCCCGCTCCTCATGAAGACGCTGCTCGACCACGGCTTCCTGCATGGAGATTGCATGACGGTGACGGGCCGCACCATGGCGGAGAACATGGCCAGCGTGAAGTGGAACCCGGACCAGGATGTCATCCGCCCGGCGAATGAACCCTTCACCGCCACCGGCGGCGTGGTGGGCCTCAAGGGCAACCTCGCTCCCGAGGGCGCCATCGTGAAGGTCGCGGGCATGAAGAACCTGAAGTTCTCCGGCCCGGCGCGCTGCTTCGACTCCGAGGAACTCTGCTTCGATGCCGTTTCAAAGAAGCAGTACAAGGAGGGCGAAGTGCTCGTCATCCGCTATGAAGGGCCCCGCGGCGGACCCGGCATGCGCGAGATGCTCTCCACCACGGCGGCACTTTACGGCCAGGGCATGGGCGACAAGGTGGCGCTCATCACCGATGGCCGCTTCTCGGGCGCAACGCGCGGCTTCTGCATTGGCCATGTGGGCCCGGAAGCGCAGCTTGGAGGCCCGATCGGACTGCTCAAGGATGGCGACATCATCACCATCGACGCGGTCGAGGGCACGCTCGCCTGCAATGTGTCGGATGAGGAATTCGCGCGCCGCCGCAAGGACTGGGCACCGCACGAGCATGGCTACAACTCCGGCACGCTGTGGAAGTATGCCCAGCAGGTGGGCCCTGCCGTTGGCGGCGCGATCACCCATCCCGGTGGTGCGGCGGAGGTCAGGACCTACGCGGATATCTGAGCAGCTGTTCCGGCGCGAGCTTGTTTCGACCAGGTGAGTCCACCTGGTCGAACCCCGCTATTCCGCATGCCGCCGTGAGAGCCTGGCAAGTTCCTTGCCCGCCGCGTCGCGCAACACGAGGGCTGACGCGTCGATCCCAGCCGTCTGCACCTTGGCCAGCATGCTGAAGAAATCCTGCTCGATCTTCATGATGCCGTTGGGGCACGCCATCCGCGTGGCGCCAAGGGGCGAGAAGCTGAGGTCCTCACCCTGTTGCGTGTAGCTTCCGAAGAAGCGGTTGCAGCCGCCGAAGCCGCCGACCTTGCCGTCAGCCGCGAAGCTGATCGACGGCGGCCGCTTGCCGGCCGAAGCCATGATCCAGGTGGTTCCGGCAAGCGATGTCTGGGCCATGGCGTCCATGGTTGAAAGGGTCAGGAGAATTAGGGACGACAGCAAAACGGCAACACGCATCGGACACTCCGCCAAGATGCCGCGAAGCATAACAGCCTGGCGGAGGAGAGCCAATCCCGCGCCATGCGGCAGCCGGATGTCTCCGGCTGCCGCGCTGTGTCAGGCGCGAACTTCCTGTCGCTGGAAGGACACGTAGGCGATGGTGAAGACCAGAACCAGTGCTGCGACCATTCCGGCGAGATGCGGCCAGATCAGCAGGCTGCTCTGGGCAAAGGGCAAGGGAGCGCCGATGACTGCACCCTGCAACTGGCTAAGGAAGACGAACCCCAGCGCGCGGGTCTCCGGGTTCAGGAGGGCCATCGTCATCTCGCCATAGAGCGTGTTGGGCGATATCCGCGAGATGAGTTGCTGTGCCTGCGCATTGGCGACCGCGGACGCCTGATCGAAGACGTCGATGGGCGCAAAGGCATTGGCAAGCAAAGGCGTCAGCATCGACCAGAAAATGCTGAAGACCAGCCACAGCGTCAGCGTTGCCAGTGCCGACGTTGCAGGCGAGCGGAACAATGTCGAGAACAGCAAGGCCACCGCGAGCCAGACCCCGCCATAGGCCAGCGACACGACCAGGAAGGCGAGCCCGCGCAGCACCTCCTCGCCTGAGGGCGGAAGGCCGAGCATGAGGATGCCGAGGCCGGTCATCAGCAGCCACAGCGTGACCAGGCAGATGCCCAGCACCATGAGACCGCCCAGGAACTTTCCGACAAGGACGGCATCGCGATAGATGGGCTGGGCAAGGATGCGGCTCATGGTGCGCCGGCCGTGCTCGCCGTTGATGGCGTCGAAGGCCAGCGCCGTGGCCACCAGGGGCAACAGGAAGCCAAGGAATGCCACGAAGGACGGCAGCGGCTCCTGGGCGATGGTGAACAGCCTGAGGAACAGGAAGGGATCCTCGCTGGTCGTCGCCTTGATCTGGCCGATTGCCCCATAGACGGCGCCGAGTGCCGTGAGCAGCACGAGGAGCATGACGAGCAGCACGCGGATGCTCGCCATGTGATCGGCCGCCTCCTTCATGGCGATGACCGAGAGCCCGGTGAAGGGAGAGCCCTTACGCAGCATGTTTCACCTCCTCCGGCCTGGCGAAGAACGTGGCGT
>JADCDC010000519.1 GCA_020252385.1 Aestuariivirga sp. | reverse complement strand
TTGGTCCTGCTTCTCTGAAAAACGGTTGACCGGCCTTCAAAAGGCAAGGCCGCATGCCTTCCGGCAGACGGCCAGCCTTCCCTGTCCGATCGGGATGGCGGGCTTATAGTGACGGCGGCACCCGCCGTCAATGGCCCAAGATCAGGGGCCCAAGATCAGGGGCCCAAGATGAGAGGGCTCATGAGGATCAGGGCTTCTCCCACTTGCCGCTCCTTTCCGAGCGGAACAGGGCATCGAGGATCCGCATGTTCTGGATGGCGTCCTCGACGCCCCAGACGGGCTTCTGCCGCCCGCGCACGATACGGCCGAAGGCCTCGCCCTGGAGCTGGTACTGGTCGGAGACGGGAAGCTCCGTCCACTCCCCCTGGTTCATCTCCATGCCCTGCAGGAAATAGCGGTTGGGCCGGTCGGGCGGCGCGTTGAAGGGAATTTCGATCTCGATCCGGCCCTTGGTGCCCATGATGTTCACCCGCTGGTAGGGGGCGAGCTGGGTCGAGACGGTGAAGGACAGGTGCCGGCCCTCGCCGAAGTCGGCAAGGCCGCCCGCCAGCCGGTCGGTCCCGAACTTGGGATCGCGGTCGAAGGTGGCGGTGACGCGGGTGGGCTCCGCATTGAAGATGAAGCGCGAGACGGTGATCGGATAGCAGCCGATGTCGAGCAGGCCGCCGCCGCCGATGTCCTTCATGTTGCGCACGTTCTTCGGGTCGCGGTTGAAATAGGCGAACATCACCTGAATGGCGCGCACCTCGCCGATCTTCTTCTTGCGCACGAGATCGCGCGCGGCGATCCACTGGGCGGCATGGCGCACCATGAAGGCCTCGGCGACATGGACGTTCTTCACCTTGCGGAGCTCAATCGCCTCCTTCGCCGTGATGGCGATGGGCTTCTCGCACAGCACATGCTTGCCGGCCTTCGCCGCCGCCAGCGTCAAGGGCACATGCAGGTGGTTGGGCAGCGGATTGTAGACGGCCTCGATCTCGGGGTCCGCCAGCATCTCCTCGTAGGAGCCATAGGCCTTGGGGATGCCGAGCTTTCCGGCCCATTCCTCGGCCGTCTTCCTGCGGCGCGAGGAGATCGCGACGATCTCGATGTCCTTCGACTTCAGCATGCCCGGAATGACCTTCGCCACGCCGATGTTCGCCGTCGAGATGATGCCCCACTTCACCGGTTTCATGTGTCAGCCCTCCCTGTTCAGGCGGGCATGTTTAGTCCGGCGCCGGTCCGGTTGAAAGAGCGTTCGAGGGCAGCGCTCAGATAATCGCGCGTCAGGGCGCGCGGCGTCTCGGGATGCTGGGGCTTTCCGGTCAGCGCATAGCGCAGCCACAGGCCGTCGATCATGGAACCGATTCCATCGGCGAGACGCGGAGCCTCCGCCTCCGGCACCAGGCGGCGGAGCTCATGCACCAGGCTGCTCTTCAGCCGCCGGTGATAGAGAGTCACGATCTTGCGCAGCCTCGCCGAATGACGGGCATTGCCGTAGAGCGCCAGCCAGGCGCTGAACACCTGTTCCTCGAACTGCGCCTCGCCGAAGCAGGCGTCGATGATGGCGATGACCCGCTGCCGCGGCTCCCGGGCCTCAGCCAGCCGCGCCACGGCGTCGGCGCGCAGTTCCGCCAGCAGATGGCGCATGGTGGTGAAGAGCAGGTCGTCCTTGTCCTCGAAGTAGTGATGCACGAGGCCCGCCGAGATGCCGGCCCGGCGGGCGATGCGCGCCACCGTCGCATTGGCGAATCCCATCTCGTGGATGACGGCGATTGCAGCCTCCACCAGCTGCCTGCGCCTGATCGGCGCCATTCCCACTTTCGGCATGTGCGACACTCCCCGAAAGCAAAGATGATTTATTATTGGCTCTCCGTCCAAGAAAAACTTGCGAGGCCACGGGAACATGACCTATTCTTTATCTGCATACCCAAGGGCGAAAGAAGGGACCCTCGGGACAGGGAGTGAACAGAATGAAGTTTATTTTGAAGAGCCTGGCGGCCAGCGCCATCGTTGCGGCCATGGCGTCCTCGGCTTTCGCGGCGGAGCCCGAGAGCTGCAAGACGGTGCGCTTTGCCGATGTGGGCTGGACGGACATTCAGGTGACGACGGGCGCCACCTCGGTGGTGCTTGAGGCGCTCGGCTACCAGCCCGAAGTGTCCACCCTGTCGGTGCCCGTCACCTACGCCTCGCTCAAGAACAAGGACATCGATGCCTTCCTCGGCAACTGGATGCCCTCGATGACAGCCGACATCCAGCCCTACCTCGATGACAAGTCGGTGGAGCAGATCGGCACCAATCTCGAGGGTGCTGGCTATGGCCTGGTGGTTCCGCAATATGTGGCGGATGCGGGCGTCAAGTCGCTCGCCGACCTCGCCGCCAATGCCGAGAAGTTCGGCGGCAAGATCTATGGCATCGAGGCCGGCAATGACGGCAACCGCATCATCCAGACGATGATCGACGATCCCAAGAACAATCTCTCGGGCTTCACCCTGGTCGAAAGCTCGGAAGCCGGCATGCTGACCGAAGCCGAGAAGGCGATCCGGAACAATGAGTGGATCATCTTCCTCGGCTGGACCCCGCACCCGATCATGGGCGAGATGAAGATCCATTACCTCGACGGCATGGGCGATTCAGGCTTCGGTGCGGCGAGTGTCCTCACCAATGTGCGCGCCGGCTACACCCAGGAATGCCCGAACGTGGGCAAGCTGCTCTCCAACCTCAAGTTCACGCTCGAGATGGAAGGCGCCATGATGGCGCCGGTGCTGAAGGATGGGGCCGATCCCAAGGAAACGGCACGCGCATGGCTCAAGGCCAACCCCGACGCGGTGAAGCCCTGGCTCGAGGGCGTGACGACCATCGACGGCGGCGACGCCGCAGCCGCGGTCGAGGCCGCACTCAAGGGCTGACGCAGCAGACTGGCCCGGGAGCTTCGCCTCCCGGGCCTTTCGCTTTGGGGCTGTTCTCCC
>JADCDC010000518.1 GCA_020252385.1 Aestuariivirga sp. | reverse complement strand
GGTCTGGCCGGTGCGGGTGCAGGGCGAAACCTGCGCGCAGGAAGTGGCCGCTGCCATTGCCGGCTTCAATGCCATGGCAACGAAACCGGACGTCATCATCGTTGCCCGTGGCGGCGGCTCTCTGGAAGACCTCTGGGGCTTCAACGAGGAGGCCGTGGTGAGGGCGGTGGCGGCGAGCGCCATCCCGGTGATCTCTGCTGTCGGCCATGAGACGGACACCACGCTCATCGACTTCGCTGCGGACCTTCGCGCACCCACGCCCACGGCGGCAGCCGAGAAGGCCGTGCCGGTTCGGGCCGACCTCCTGGCGGAGCTGGCGTCCCGCCACGCACGCCTTCAGGGCGGGCTGCGCCGCGGCATGGACGAACGCCAGACGCGGCTCAAGTCCGCGGCGCGGGCGCTGCCGCGTTCCGATGAATTGCTGGCGCTCGTTCGGCAGCGCTTTGATTCCGCCTCCGGCCGCCTCGTGCAGGCGCTCAAGGCCAACACGCGCGAACATGGCGCGCATCTCGCCCGCGTCTCCCCACGGCTTTCGCTCGTCCCGATCCGCGCCATGATGGCCAATGAGCGGCGCTCGCTCGATCTCTCGGGCCGCCGCGCCGCCCAGGCTCTTCAGCGTCTCGTCGCCTTCCAGCGCCAGCGCCTCGATGGCGTGGCGAAGCTCGTCGACTCCCTGTCCTACAAGTCCGTTCTCCGCCGGGGTTACGCCCTCGTGCGGGACGAGACTGGCCAGCCGGTCCATGCCGCTTCCGCGGTTCGCCAGTGGCAGGCCCTGCGGCTGGAATTCGCCGATGGCGAGGTGCTGGTGCGCGAAGACAGCCCCAAGCAGGGACGCCTGCTGTAACGCCTCAGATCGCCCACTCGCCCTTTCGCATCAGCGCTTCCGCCTTGCCGTCGTGGAGGATGCCGTCGACGTCGAGATCGCCCGACCCGATCATCCAGTCCACGTGCACGAGGCTCGCGTTGGCGCCCAATGCCGCCAGTTCTTCCTTGGAGCGCTTGGAGCCGTCGCGGATGTTCTCGGTGTAGGACTGTCCCACGGCGATATGGCTTGCTGCGTTCTCATCGAACAGCGTGTTGTTGAAGATGATGCCGCTCCTGGAGATCGGGGAGGAGTGTGGGACGAGCGCCACCTCGCCGAGGCGTGCTGCGCCTTCGTCGGTGCTGATCAGGCTGCGGAAGGCATCCTCGCCCTTTTCGGCCGACATTTCCACGATGCGGCCGCGCTCGAAGCGGACACCAATGCCGTCGATCAGCGAGCCCTGGTAGGACAGCGGCTTGGAAGATCGCGCTGTTCCCTCCACCATGTCCTTGTGCGGCGCGGTGAACACTTCCTCGGTCGGGATGTTGGCGTTGCAGAACACGCCGTTCAGCGCCCGCCCGCCGCCACCCTTCCAGTAATGCTCCTCGGCAAGGCCCACCGTGAGGTCCGTGCCCGGCCCCCTGTATTTCAGCGCGCGGTAGCGGCGCTGGTTGAGGAACTCGGTGCGGCGGCGCAGGTCGGCGTTGTGCGTCTCCCATGCGGCGATGGGGTCCGGCAGATCGGCCTTGGTGCAGGCGAAGATGGCGCGCCACAGCCGCTCCATGGCGTCCGCCTCGTCCAGGCCGGGGAAAACCGACCTGGCCCAGGCGGGTGTTGCCGCCGCGATCACGCACCAGTTGATGGCGAAGCCCGTGATGAGCTCAAGCGCGGGCCGATAGGCGCGCGAGCGCGCGGCGTTGGCGCGTGACAGCTTTTGCGGGTCCTGGCCCGCGAGGAGCGCGGGGTTCTCGCCCGCGATGGCGAGCCGCGCCGCGCCGCCCCGGAAGGCTTCCGCCATGCCGTTGAACAGCCAGGTGGGCGCCTCATCGAAGCTGTCCGCCTGGGCGAACCTGTAGCGTGCGAGCGTGGTCTGATCATCGGCGTAGATGGTGGTGACGAGGCTCGCCCCCGCCCGGTAGGCGTGTTCGGTGATGGCGCGGACCAGCGCCACCGCGTCCAGCGGGGCCGTGATCAAAAGCTGCTGTCCCGGCTGGATGTTGAGGCCGGTTCGGACGGTAAGCCTGGCATAGGCATCGAGGAGCTGTTCATGTGTCATGGCGGCCGAAACTAGACGAAGTCGGTTCTGGAAGTCCAATCCTGCCGTCTTCAAATTCCGGCCGGAACCGATTATCTGTCATGCATGAATTTCCTCGACCAGGACCTGCCGCAGCGCCGGGAGGCGAAGCTCAGATATCTTGACGCCGATTTCCAGGTGATCCGGGAGGGCGATTTCGTGCGCTGTGCCGCGACCGGAGATCCCATCGCGCTCCAGAGCCTCCGTTATTGGGATGTGTTCCAGCAGGTTGCCTACAAGACGGCGGAGGTGGCCTTCCGGGAGCGATTCAGGGAAAAAACCTAGCCTTCAAGCCTGCTTGGCGCGACCTTCTGACGTCATGTCCAGCGGGCTGGAAACGCGCCGCACGGACGTGTATAGCTCCTGCGACATGAATGGACCGGGGGTTCCGAGACCCTCTTGTGGAGTGAGACATGGCGACGAACTGGACACCTGACAGCTGGCGGCACTTCCCGGTCGTGCAGGTGCCGGAGTATCCCGACAGGACGAAGCTCCAGTCGGTTGAGGGCCAGCTCGCCGGTTTTCCGCCCCTGGTCTTCGCGGGCGAGGCCCGCAAGCTGAAGCGCAAGCTGGCGCGCGTGGCGGAGGGCAAGGGTTTCCTCCTGCAGGGCGGCGACTGTGCCGAAAGCTTCGCCGAGCATTCGGCTGACAACATTCGGGATTTCTTCCGGGTGTTCCTGCAGATGTCGGTCGTGCTGACCTTCGCGGGCGGCCAGCCGGTGGTCAAGGTTGGCCGCATCGCCGGGCAGTTCGCCAAGCCGCGCTCCTCGCCCACCGAGACGATCGGCGGGGTCGAGCTTCCGATCTACCGTGGCGACATCGTCAACGGCGCGGAGGCCACACTCGAGGCCCGCTTGCCGGACCCCGAACGCCAGATCATGGCCTACCGCCAGTCAGCCGCCACGCTGAACCTGCTGCGCGCCTTTGCCCAGGGCGGTTATGCGAATCTCGAGCACGTCCACAAGTGGACGCTCGACTTCCTCAAGGATTCCCCCGCCTACGAGCGCTACCAGGAGATCTCCGACCGGATCACGGAAGCCGTCGGCTTCATGCGCGCCTGCGGCATCAATGCCGATACGGCGCCGCAGCTGCGCACCACCGATTTCTTCACCAGCCATGAGGCTCTCCTCCTGGGCTACGAGCAGGCTCTGACGCGTGTCGATTCGACGAGCGGCGACTGGTACGCGACGTCCGGCCACATGCTGTGGATCGGCGACCGCACCCGCCAGCCGGACCATGCCCATGTGGAATTCATGCGCGGCATCAAGAACCCGATCGGGCTGAAGTGCGGGCCCTCGCTCAAGCCTGACGAACTCATCCGCCTGATCGATGCGCTGAACCCGGAGAACGAGCCGGGCCGCCTCACGCTGATCGCGCGGTTCGGTGCGGACAAGGTGGAGAAGCACCTGCCGGAACTGATCCGGGCGGTGAAGCGGGAGGGCAAGGTCGTCGTCTGGTCCTGCGACCCCATGCACGGCAACACGATCAAGTCGACGAGCGGCTACAAGACGCGGCCCTTCGAGGCGGTGCTCTCCGAGGTCCGCCGCTTCATGGGCGTCCATCAGGTCGAGGGAACCCATGCCGGCGGCATCCATGTGGAAATGACCGGCAAGGACGTGACCGAGTGCACCGGCGGCCTCAGGGCGCTCCGGGACGAGGACCTCAACGACCGCTACCACACCTTCTGCGACCCGCGCCTCAACGCGGCGCAGGCCCTCGAGCTTTCCTTCCTCGTCGCCGAAGAGATCAAGAAGG
>JADCDC010000517.1 GCA_020252385.1 Aestuariivirga sp. | reverse complement strand
CATCAAGCACCCGCGGAGCCAGTGGGCGAAGTGGGGTGTCAAGGGTGCGCACGGCAAGCTCCGGGCGGATGATTTCCCCGCCTCGCTGCTGCTGCCCATGGGCCGGAACGGCCCGGCCTTCCTCGCCTATCACAACTTCACCGAGGCCTATCTCCTGTGGAACGAGAGCCTCGTCTATTCGACGACGGCGGCCTATCTCGCCACCCGCATCGCGGGGGCCGACAAGATCGATCCCGGCCGTGGCCAGGTCAATGCGCTCTCCTATGAGCAGATCAAGGAACTGCAGGAGATCCTCGTCTCGCGCGGCTATGACGTGGGCAAGGTCGACGGCAAGCTCGGCCGCGCCAGCCGCACCGCGGTCAGACAGGTCCAGATCAAGATGGGCTGGCCTGCCGATGCCTACCCCACGGTCGAGTTCCTCGAGGCGCTGAAGAAGGGCTGAGTGAATTCTTCCTCGCCCCCACGAACGTGGGGGAGAGGGCAGGGTGAGGGGGTGGTGGCCGCGAGTCAGGTGGTCGAACGCTTCTCACGCTGATGGACCCCCTCACCCCTCCCTCTCCCCCACATGCGTGGGGGCGAGGGGGAAAAGGGGATAAGGACATTGAGGCCAGCCTCACTCCCGGCGCAGCGCCTCGATCGGGTCGAGCCGTGCTGCCCGCCGCGCCGGGAAGAAGCCGAAGATCACGCCGATCAGGGCCGAGACCGCGAAGGCCAGCGCCACCACCTGGGGGTCGGCGCTGAAGGGAACGTCCATGAGTGCGGAGCCGCCCGCGGCGATGGCGAGGCCCAGCGCGATCCCCAGCATGCCGCCGAACAGGGCGAGCACGATCGATTCCACCAGGAACTGCATCAGCACCTGGCGCTCCAGCGCGCCGATGGCGAGCCGGATGCCGATCTCGCGCGTCCGCTCCGTCACCGACACCAGCATGATGTTCATGATGCCGATGCCGCCGACGAGCAGCGAGACAGCGGCAACCGCGCCCAGAAGTCCCGTCAGGATCGTCGTCGTCGAGGCCATGGTGTTGGCGATCTGCGTCATGTCGCGGATGGTGAAATCGTCCTCCTCGCCCGGCACCACGCGGCGGCGCTCGCGCAGCACGTCCTCGGCGTCGCGCTGCACGCGCGCGATGTCGGAGGCCTCCGTCACCGAGATCGAGATGGTGCTGATGCGCGTGTTGCCGGCGATCCGCCGGTGATAGGTGCGGAGCGGCAGCACGATGATCGAGTCCTGGTCGGAGCCGAAGGCCGACTGGCCCTTGGGCGCCATGCGGCCGATCACCTCGCAGGAGAAATTGCCGAGCCTCAATCGCTCGCCGATCGGGTCCTGCCCGGCGAAGAGCTCGCGCACGATGGTGTCGCCGATGACGCAGACCGAAGTGCCCGAGCGGATCTCGCCCTCGGTGAAGGGCCTCCCGTCGGCGATCACCCAGTCCTGCACGGTGAACCAGTCGGCATTGGTGCCGGTCACGGACGTGTCGTAGTTGAGGGCGCCGAACACCGCCTTCACCTGCTTCTGCGAGGTGGGCGCCACGCCGCGGATGCCGCTGAGATTGGCCTTGAGGGCAGCGACGTCGCGCTCGTCGAAGGCGCGGCTGTCGGTCGATCCGCCGGGGCCGAAGGTGCTCTGGCCGGGCCTCGCGATCAGCATGTTGGAGCCGAGCTTCGCCAGGTTCTCGCGCACCTTGGTGGAGGCGCCGGAGCCCAGCGTCACCATGGCGATCACCGCCGCGACGCCGATCACGATCCCCAGCAGCGTCAGCGCCGAGCGCAGCTTGTTGCGCCGGATCGATGAGAGGGCGAGCTTGACGGCTTCCCACAGCATCAGGCCGCCACCTTCGCCTCGTCGCTGGCGATCAGCCCGTCGGTGAAGCGGATGACGCGGTGCGCATAGGCCGCCATGTCCGCCTCATGCGTCACCATCACGACCGTGATGCCGCGCTCCGTGTTGAGCCTGGCGATGAGCTCCATGATCTCGCGGCTCCGCGCCGTGTCGAGATTGCCCGTCGGCTCGTCGGCAAGCAGCAGCAGGGGGTCGGTGACGATGGCCCGCGCGATCGCCACGCGCTGCTGCTGGCCGCCCGAAAGCTCGCCCGGCGTATGGTTCTCGCGGCCCGCGAGGCCCACGAGGTGCAGGGCGCGCGCCGCCTTCTCGCGGCGCTCGCCGCGCGGCATGCCGCGGTAGATCAGCGGCAGTTCCACGTTCTCGATGGCGGTGGTGCGGTTCAGCAGGTTGAAGCCCTGGAACACGAAGCCGATGAAATTGCGCCGGAGCAGGGCGCGCTGGTCGCGCGTCAGGCTGTTCACCTCCACGCCCGCAAAGCGGAAGATTCCGGAGGAGGGCCGGTCGAGGCAGCCGATGATGTTCATGGCGGTGGACTTGCCGGAGCCCGACGGGCCCATGATGGCGATGAACTCGCCCTTGTTGATCGAGAGGTCGACGCCCGCCAGTGCCCGCACCTGGCCGCCGCCTTCGCCATAGACCCGCGTCACACCCAGGAATGAAACGAGCGGAACCTCGCTCACGGCGTTGCGGCCTTCGAGGAGACGATCACGAGTTCGCCCTCCTTCAGCTCGCCCGAGATGATCTCCGTCGCCTTGCCGTCGCTCACGCCGGTCTTCACCTTCACGGCCCGCGGCACGCCATTGTCGAGGACGTGGATCGTGCGCTCGCCATCGGCGGAAGGTGCCTGCCCGCGCTCGCTGCGCGGCATGCGCGGAATGAACAGGTTGGTCACGCTGAAGCCCTGCGAGGCGCGCTCGCGCGGCGGCTGATAGCGCAGTGCCGCATTGGGCACCGCCAGCACGTCCGGAACCTCTTGCGTCACGATCTGGGCGGTGGCCGTCATGCCGGGGCGCAGCAGGAGATCACGGTTGTCGACGCTCAGCACCGCCTTGTAGGTCACCACATTGTCGGTCACCTCGGGCGAATACT
>JADCDC010000516.1 GCA_020252385.1 Aestuariivirga sp. | reverse complement strand
CGCATGGAGCGCGAGCTCGGAAGCCGGGTCGACTGGTCGAGGGTGCACTTCCTCGGCAAGGTGCCCCACGACGTCTTCATCGCCACGCTGCAACTCTCGCGCTGCCACGTCTACATGAGCATGCCGTTCGTGCTGTCCTGGTCCTTGCTGGAGGCGATGTCCGCCGGGGCGACCGTCGTGGCGTCGAATGTCGCTCCCGTGCGGGAGGCCGTCACCGACGGCAAGACAGGCTTCCTCGTCGATTTCTTCTCACCCGCCATGCTGGCCCGCAGGGTCATAGACGTTCTGGCGCACAAGGACAACTTTGCCGAGATCGGCCGCAAGGCGCGCGCGCACATCGTCAAGCGCTACGAGCTTCTCGACGTCTGCCTGCCGGCACAGCTCGCATACATCGACGAGCTCCTGCCGAGGCCGCTCCGCGGGAAGCTCTAGCCCTTGGGCTGGGGTTTGACGGAGCCCGCCCCTTGGGGCATGTCTAGCGCCATGGACATCAAGCAAGACGTCATCGCCGCCATCGGCAACACGCCGCTGATCAAGCTCCGCAAGGCATCGGAGCTGACCGGCTGCACCATCCTCGGCAAGGCCGAGTTCATGAACCCCGGCCAGTCGGTGAAGGACCGCGCCGCGCTGTCGATCATCCGCGATGCCGTGGCGCGCGGCGAGCTTCGCCCCGGCGGCACCATCGTCGAGGGAACGGCCGGGAATACCGGGATCGGCCTTGCCGTGGTGGCGAACGCCATGGGCTTCCGCACCGTGATCGTCATTCCCAACACCCAGAGCCAGGAGAAGAAGGACGCGCTCCGCCAGCTCGGCGCCGAGCTCGTCGAGGTTCCGGCGGTGCCCTACAAGAACCCCAACAATTACGTGAAGTATTCGGGCCGCCTGGCCAAGGCCATGGGCGCGCTGTGGGCCAACCAGTTCGACAATGTGGCAAACCGCCAGGCCCACATCGACACCACCGCGCCCGAGATCTGGGCACAGACCGACGGCAAGGTCGATGCCTTCGTCGCCGCGGTCGGCTCCGGCGGCACGCTCGCCGGCGTTTCCATGGGCCTCAAGGCCAGGAACCCGAAGGTGCGGATCGCGCTGGCGGACCCGATGGGTGCCGCCCTCTACAACTATTACAAGCACGGCGAACTCAAGTCCGAAGGCTCATCGATCACCGAGGGCATCGGCCAGGGCCGCATCACCGCCAACCTCGAGGGCGCCATCGTCGACGATGCCTTCCAGATAACCGATGCGGAAGCGATCCCCATCGCCTTCGACCTCCTCGAGCATGAAGGCCTCTGCATGGGCGGCTCGACGGGCGTGAACGTCGCGGGTGCCATGCGCATGGCAAGGCAGCTTGGCCCCGGCCACACCATCGTGACCATCCTGTGCGACTATGGCACGCGCTATGCCTCGAAGCTCTTCAACCCCGCCTTCCTGCGGGAGAAGGGGCTTCCCGTGCCGGCCTGGCTCGAGAAGGTGCCCGACGTGCCAGACGTGCGCGAAGAGGTTCCCGCTTGACGGAGCTTCTCTTCCGCGAGGACGCCGATCTGAAGGACTGCGCGGCCACCGTCACCGGCATCAATGACAAGGGCGGCATCCTGCTGGACCGCACGGTCTTCTACGCCACCGCCGGCGGCCAGCCCGGCGACAGGGGACGCATCCTCTGGGACGGCGGGGAGAGCCTGATCGCCACCACCGTCTATGACGAGGCCAAGAACGTCGTCCACGTGCCCGATGCGGGCCAAAGCCTTCCCGGCGTGGGGATGACGGTCACGGCGGCGCTCGACTGGCAGAACCGCTATCGCAACATGCGCGCCCATACGCTGATGCACCTGCTCTGCGCCTCCGTGCCCTTTCCGGTGACCGGCGGCGCCATCGGCGAGGATGGTGGCCGCATCGATTTTGACATCCCCGAAGGCCAGATACCCGACAAGGCGGAGCTCACCGCCACGCTCAACCGGCTGGTCACGGAGGATCATCCAGTGTCCTTCCGCTGGATCACGGATGAGGAGATGGCCGAGAACCAGCACCTGATCCGCACCATGTCGGTGAAGCCGCCCATGGGAACGGGCCGGGTCCGCCTGGTCATGATCGGGGAAGGCGGCAAGATCGACCTTCAGCCCTGCGGCGGCACGCATCTTTCGTCCACCGCCGCCATCGGCCCCGTGGCCGTGGCGAAGATCGAGAACAAGGGCAAGATCAACCGGCGCATCAGGGTGGCCTTCCAATGAGTAACGACATCGTGTCGATCGACTGGCTTCAGGCCCATCTGGGCTCGCCCGATATCGCCATCCTCGATGCCTCCTGGCATCTCCCCACGGCTCAGCGCGACCCCAGGAAGGAGTTTCTGGAGGCTCATGTGCCGGGTGCCCAGTTCTTCGATATCGACGAATTGTCGGATACCTCCTCGCCGCTGCCCCACATGCTGCCCTCGCCCGAGAAATTCTCGTCCCGCATGAGAAAGCTCGGCGTGGGCGATGGCAAGCGCGTCATCGCTTATGACACGGCGGGCCTGTTCTCCGCCGCCCGCTGCTGGTGGATGTTCAAGGTCTTCGGACATGAGGACGTGGCGGTGCTCGACGGTGGCCTGAAGAAATGGCTGGCCGAGGGACGCCCCACGGAGGACGGCCCGGCCGCCCGGCCGCAGGAGCGCCACTTCACGCCCCGCTTGCGCACCATGATGGTGCGCGACATGAAGGAGGTGGCGGCAGCACTGGCAACGGGCTCCGCCCAGGTCGCCGACGCCCGCTCGGGAACGCGCTTTCGCGGCGAGGAAGCCGAACCACGCCCCGGCGTTCGCGCCGGCCACATGCCGGGCGCCAGGAACGTGCATTACGCAAGCCTCTTGAACCCCGATGGCACGCTGAAGTCCAAGCCGGAGATCGAGGCGGCCTTCCGCGCTGCCGGTGTCGATCTCTCCAAACCCGTCATCACCTCCTGCGGCTCCGGCATCACCGCG
This sequence comes from Aestuariivirga sp., assembly GCA_020252385.1. Classification (GTDB taxonomy): domain Bacteria; phylum Pseudomonadota; class Alphaproteobacteria; order Rhizobiales; family Aestuariivirgaceae; genus Aestuariivirga. Next base: position 1,508 of record JADCDC010000516.1, on the reverse strand, counting down.
GCGATCCTCTCGCTGGGACTGACGCTGATCGGCATGAAGGACCACGCCCTCTATGATGGCTCATGGACGGAATGGGGCGGCGATCCGGACGCGAAGGTGGCGACGGGCGCCTAGCGCCTTACCTCACCGGCGGCGCGTAGAGCAGGCCGCCGGCGTTCCACAGGGCGTTGATGCCGCGGCTGATCTGCAGGGGCGTCTGCTCGCCGAGGTTCCGCGCAAAGATCTCGCCGTAGTTGCCCGTGGCCTTGATGGCGCGGGCGGCCCAGTCGGCGTCGAGGCCCATGTCGGCGCCAAAGGTGCCTTCAACGCCCAGCAGCCGGCGGATGTCGGCGCGCTTCGATTCCGCCTTGTACTGGTCGACGGTGGCGGCGGTAACACCCATCTCCTCGGCATTGATGAGCGCAAACAGGGTCCAGCGCACGATGTTGAACCATTGGTCGTCACCCTGACGAATGACGGGTCCAAGGGGCTCCTTCGAGATCACGTCCTGCAGCACCAGGCCATCATCGGGATTGGAGAGCCTGAGGCGGACGGCGTAGAGAAACGACACGTCCGTCGTCATGGTGTCGCATTTGCCTTCGTCGAAGGCCTTGATGAGCTCGTCGAGCTTCTCGAAGCGGACGGGCTGGAAGACCATCTCCTTCTCGCGGAAGAAATCCTCGACATTCGCCTCGCTGGTGGTGCCGGTCTGGAAGCAGATGGCCGCACCCGACAGGTTGAGCGCCGAAGTGACGCCGAGGAGCCGCTTCACGATGAAGCCCTGCCCGTCATGGTAGGAAATGCCGGGAAAGCGCAGCGGCAGCTTGGTCTCCCGCTCCATCGTCCAGGTGGTGTTGCGCGCGAGGATATCGACCTCGCCCGATGCCACCGCGTCGAAGCGCTGCTGGGCATTCAGGGGCACATATTCAACTTTTGCGGGATCGCCCAATGCTGCGGCGGCGACGGCGCGGCAGAAGTCCACGTCGAAGCCCGCCCACGCGCCATCCTCGCCCTTGGCGGCAAAGCCCTGGAGATTGGGATTGACGCCGCATTTCAGCGTGCCACGCGCCTTGATGCTGTCGAGCGTTGCCGCATGCAGGCTTCCGGTGAGCCCAAGGATGAACAGTGCCGCCGCCAGAAGCCTAATCATGATTCCTCCACCCCGTGAGCCCTCACGAAACTAGCCCGCCCGGGGCTTGCCCACAAGTTCAGCGCAGGATCTGGCTCAGGAACAGTTTGGTGCGCTCGTTCTCAGGGTTATTGAAGAATTCCTCGGGCAGGTTCTCCTCCACGATCTGGCCCTGGTCCATGAAGATCACCCGGTTCGCCACCTGCCGCGCGAAGCCCATCTCGTGCGACACGACAAGCATGGTCATGCCGTCCTCCGCGAGGCTCACCATGGTGTCGAGGACCTCCTTCACCATCTCGGGGTCGAGTGCCGAGGTCGGCTCGTCGAAGAGCATGATCTTGGGGTTCATGCAGAGTGCCCGCGCGATCGCCACGCGCTGCTGCTGGCCGCCCGACAGCTG
>JADCDC010000515.1 GCA_020252385.1 Aestuariivirga sp. | reverse complement strand
GGCTGCGGCTGAATTGTAGACCGCATCTGAATTGCCGCCCCCCAGATGATCATACATGCGCAGCCGCTTGCGGCAGAGCCCGCCGATCAGCTGCCAGAGCGGAATGCCAAGATGCTTCGCCTTGATGTCATGCAGCGCCTGGTCGATGCCGGAAAGCGCCGACATGGTGACGATGCCGCCCTTGAAGAAGGGATGGCGGAACATGACCTGCCACAAATGCTCGATGTTGAGCGGATCCTCGCCCCGGATGAGCAGCGCCAGGTCATCGATGGCGCCCGTGACCGCGCGCGTTTGGAACTCGAGCGTCGCCTCGCCCAGGCCATAGAGCCCGGGCACATCCGTCTCGACCCTTACGAAGATCCAGTTTCTGAGCTTCGCATTGACCACGAAGCTCCTGATCGCGGTGATCTTCATCGGCCCCTGCCCTCAGCGGCCGGTGATCGACTGGCGCCTGATCCGGCGTTCGATGATGGTCTGGAGCACCACCGAGAGCACGATCACGAGGCCGAAGCAGAGCTGCGTGTAGAAGGCGTTGATGCCTGCCGACACGATGCCCGCGTTGATGGCGCCGATGATGTAGGCCGCGACGAAGGAGCCGACGATTGAGCCGGTTCCGCCGAACACTGAGGTTCCCCCGAGGAAGACCGAGGCGATCGTGTTGAGGAGGAAGCCGTCGCCCAGCGTAGGCCAGAAGTAGTAGCCATAGACCGAGGTCATGACGCCAGCCAGAACGGCCACCACGCCCACGAGCATGAAGGCCCGTGTCTTGACGCTCACCACGTCGACACCCATCAGCCGCGCGCTGGTGGGATTGTCACCGACGAGGAAGACATGGGCGCCAAAGCGCGTGCGGTTGAGAAGAATCCAGAGCACCACCGCAACCGCGATCATCCACAGTGTCTGCACAGGCACGCCGAACACCGGTTCCCGGAAAATCGCGTGGAGGGCCGGATACTGGTCAGCCGTGAGCGGCACGCCGGTGCCGTTCATCAGCACCAGTTCAAGCCCGCGGAACAGGAAGGACGTGCCGATGGTGATGACGAGCGATGGAATGTTGAGCCTGGCCACCAGCGTGCCGTTGATCCAGCCGCACATGGCGCCCACCACGAAGGCCCCGGTGAGTGCGATGGGCCAGGGAACGCCGGCCTGCGCCAGAAGGCAGAAGGTGGCCGTGCCCAGCGCCATGATCGAGGGGAAGGACAGGTCGATCTCACCGGTGATGACGACGAAGGTGAGAGCCAGCGCGATGATGCCGAATTGCGGAGTGGTCTGCGCGAAGGCCTTGTAGATGTCGATGTTGGTGAACACGGCCGGTGCGGCGAACACGAAGCTCAGCCACATGGCGATGCCAACACCGATGATGCCGAGCTGCGAGCCATAGCGGCGGAGCCAGGAGGGAGGAGCGACTCGATTGTCGGCCGGCCTTGCCTTTGCGGTTTCAGTCGACATGTTGCCCTCTCAGCTGAGTGTGCCCGTGCGGGCCACGTGGTAAAGCCGCTCGATTAGTTGATCCATGGTGATCTGGCTCTTGTCATAGACGCCGGCGACCTTGCCGCGGTCGAGGACGTAAAGCCGGTCGACCACCGGATAGACATGAAAGATGTTGTGGTCGATGAAGATCGCGGACTTGCCGGCCTTCTTGATGTTGCTCACGAAGTCGAGCGTCTTCTTGGTTTCGGTCAGCGACAGGCCCATGGTGGGCTCATCGAGGATCACGAGTTCGGCGTCGAAATAGAGTGCGCGTGTAATCGCAACACCCTGTTTCTCGCCGCCTGACATGGTGGTCACCACATTGTCCGGGTGAACGGCGGCGGAGGTGAAGCCCATGTGCTCGCTCATCAGGCGGGAGCACTCGGCGCGCATCCGTTCCACGTCGAGCAGTCCCAATTTGGTGCGCAGTTCCCGGCCCATGAACATGTTGCGCCAGATCGGCTGCTTCTCGCAGAGAGCGCGCTCCTGGTAGACGGTCTCGATGCCGAGGCCACGCGCGCGCGCCACGGACCAGTCATCGATGCGTTTGCCCTTGAAGAATATCTCGCCGCCCGAATCCGGCCGGTGGAAGCCCATGACGGTCTTCACCAGCGTGGACTTGCCCGCGCCATTGTCACCGAGCAAGCCCACGATCTCGCCGGGATAGACCTTGAAGTCGATCCCTGAAAGTGAGCGCACCTCGCCGAAGGTCTTCGACACGTTGCGGAGTTCGATCACTGGCACGGCTTTGCCGCCGCCATTGTTCGCCTGAGACATAGGGCCTCGTCCGGTTTGGGGGGTGAGGATGGCGGCCCCGGAGCCCGGGGCCGCCTTGTCTTGCGTCAGCGGATTTCGACGGCGGCCAGCGGCGCCACGGCATCGACATTGGTCGAGTCCACGAAGGCGCCGGCGGTGTTGATGTCGAGTCCGGAGAAGCCGAACTTCTTGGTGAGGCAGATGTTGAGGATCGGGATGTAACCCTGCAGGAAGGGCTGCTGGTCGATCACGAGGTTCTGGAAGCCTTCCTTCACCGCCTGGGCGGTGTTGGGCGACATGTCGAAGCCCGCGAAATAGACCTGGCCCGGCGTGAGCGAGGCCGCCTTGGCATAGACGCCGACGTTGGAGGTCAGGCCGCCATGGTCCGTCACCACGATCTTGATGCCGGGGTTGGCGCCCATCACGCCCACAAACGTGGCCGTGCCGGCGTTCGGATCGGCGTTGGTTGCGGAATCGATCTCCTGGTAGATCACCTTGGCGCCGGCCTTCTCGAAGGCCTCGATCACGCCCACGGTGCGCTGGCCGCGGTCGCCGCCCTGGCCCTTGAGGCCCCAGACGAAGACGCTGTCGCCGGCCTGCAGGTTGGCGCGCTTGGCCGCTTCAGATGCGAGCGCGAAGCCGGCGGCATAGTTGGGCGCGCCCACATAGCCGAAGCCCTGCGCGGAATACTTCTTCTGGCTGTCGGGCAGCGCCGTGTTGAGCGTGGTGAAGATCGTGCCCTGCGCGAAGGCCTGGTCGACGATCGGGCCGGTTGCCGGTTCGCCAGCAAAGCCATAGGTGGCAATGCCGTCGACCTTGGTTGCCACCGCCTGCTGGATCTGCTGGAGCATCTTGTTCGGATCCCAGTCAGAGAAATAGTAGGTCACTTCGGGGCCGAGGTCGGCCTCGGCCTGGCGGAAGCCGTTGTAGACGTTGTTGGCGAACACGCCGCCCTGCGGTCCGCCGGGGAACGCCGCAATCTTGACGCCAGAGCACCACTTCTCCTGCGGGTCCGCCATGGACGGGGCCGCAGCCACAATGCACAAGCTGACCGAGGCCGCAGCAATGGCGGCAATCCGATTAACAGTCATCTTCATCTGATCCTCCCAAGGACACGTTTGGTTGCCGGCTTCCAGACCGGTCTGCGCGCAAGGCACGCTACACGGAAGGCTAGAGTAATCATACAAGTCTGTAAAGACCCTTCCGAGCATCTGCCGCTGCTGTGGTTGGAGTCTTGCAATGGACGCAGGTTTTCTGCAAACTAACGGCCCAAGCGCTCTGTTGCCCCGCACCAAATCCATGTTGCTTCGCAACAGAACATATCATATAAGTTTGGCATGCTACACACATCGGACCCTGATCTCCGCCCTGTCTCCCTGATCGTAGCGGACAAGCTGACGGCCCTTTTGCTGAGCGAACTGGCCCCCGGCATGAGCCTGCCGAGCGAGGCAGAACTCGCCGAGCGCTATGGGGTCAGCCGCGTCACCATGCGCGAGGCGGTGAAGATGCTGTCAGGACGCGGGCTTCTGGACGTGTCACGCGGCCGCCGCGCCATCGTGCGCCAGCCGGACGGCTCGGTCTTCGGCGACTTCCTGAGCTCGCTCATCAAGTCGGACCCCAAGTGCCTCTTCGACCTGATCGAGGTGCGCCGCTCGCTCGAGATCCAGTCGGTGACGCTCGCTGCAAGGCGCGCCAGCCGTGCGGGCATCACCGCGGCGGAGGCCGCCCTCGATCGCATGCGCAGCGCTGCCCGTGACGAGCGGCAGGGCCGCGAGGATGCGCAGTTGCGGTTCCACCAGGCGGACGTCGATTTTCATGAGGCCCTGGCGCTGGCCAGCGGCAACCGGGTGCTGTCCTATCTTTTCGAGGGCATGACCTCCCCGCTGCGGGAGAGCTTTCATGCCAGCCGGCGCGGCCAGCAGCTGCGCGGTCTCTCGCTCGAGGACTCGGTCGCGGTCCATGCCCACATCCTTGCCTGCGTGAGCGGGGGGGACGCGAGGGGCGCGGCGGACGCCATGAGCAAGCTCATCGACGATGCCGAGCGCGACATCCGCGCCGCCTATGGGCCGCTCGGCCCCGGCTGAGGAAAGTGCCCAAGTTCCGCCAACAGGCGGTTCATCTGCTGAAGTTCACGTAAGTCCGGACGCAGCGCCGGTGCGCGATCAAAGACCTCGAGCCCGGCGCGCGCCGCGAAGATGCGCTTGCCGTAGCAGATCAGATGTTCGAGCGAGCGCATGATGAAGCTGATGGCGGGAAGCACCCTGCCATACTGCACCAGCGCGTCCTCGCGCAGCCCCAAGTCGTAATGACGCATCACGCTTGCGGAATAATCGACGAGGTCCGGTGCCAGCAGGAAACCATCGCAGCCGCCATCGAGGCAGTCGATCATGTCAAGCCCGCCGCGCCCGTTGAAGACAAGGAAATCGCGGCCAGCCATGGCCTTGAGGCGCCGCGCATCATGGGGTGTTGCCTCTGCCTTGATCAGCGTGAAATTGGCGTGGCGCCTGCGCAGCACGTCAATGTCGGCATCGGACAAGCCGCGGCCAAGATACTGCGGCGCGTTCTGGATCGCCGTTGGAAGCGCTGTTGCATCCATGACGCGGCTGAAGAAGGCGAGATACTCCTCCGCATCATAGGTGCCCACTTGCGGCGGCTGGAGGATGAGCCAGTCAGCCCCCGCCTGCTCCGCCTGGCGCAGCATGGCGACCTGCTCCGCCACCGACTGGCCATAGATGGTGAAGCCCAGGGGCTTGGCGCCATCGACGTCTTCGCCCACCCAGTCCATGAGCATGCAGCGTTCCGAGAAGCTGAGCTTGGCAACTTCCGTTGCAAGGCCCAGCGCGGCGATCCCTGCCACGTCGGCCGTGAGGCAGAGCTCCACCTGGCGGCGCATGGCGGCGCGGTCGAGCGTCTCGTCCGCGTGGAAGAAGGCGTAGAGGATAGCGTGGACGCCGCGCTTCATGCCCTTCAGGCGCTGCCGATCAGGATGCCGGTGAGGAAGACGAGGAAGCCGCCCACTGCGATCTGGAAGGCCGCCTTCAGGAAGGGCGTGTCCATGTACTTGTAGCGGATCCAGGAGATCGCCCAGAGTTCGAAGAAGACGACGACGATGGCGACCCAGGTGGCGATGGTGAAATCGGGGATCAGGTAAGGCAGCGTGTGGCCAAGCCCACCGACCGCCGTCATGATGCCCGCGGCAAGGCCGCGGATCAGCGGGTGGCCGCGGCCCGTGAGCTTGCCATCATCCGAGAGACCTTCGGCAAGGCCCATGGAAATGCCCGCACCGACCGATGCCGCGGAGCCGACCAGGAAGGTCTCCCAGGTGCTGCCGGTGGCGAAGGCCGCGGCGAAGAGGGGCGCGAGTGTCGAGACCGAGCCGTCCATCAGGCCGACGAGGCCAGGCTGGATCACCTGCAGGAGGAAGAGCCGCCGCTTGGCCTCGTTCTCCTCGATCTTGGCATCCGCCGTGAGATGGGTGAGGCCCAGCTTGACCGCGATCGATTCATGCCCCTTTTCGGCCTCC